>JBKDZK010000767.1:0-25594 GCA_047971205.1 Draconibacterium sp. | reverse complement strand
CCAGTATTCCGGCGGAAAGTACCGCATCAGGGACGGTTTGAAATGAAGTTAAATTAAACGGCGGATCGGCAAAAATGATGTTGAATGAGTCGTGCGATTTTTGCAGAAATTTAAATACATCGGCTTTGAAAACCCGTGCATTTTCAATTTCCAGCGTTTCCAGAACTTCCAGTATAAACTTGTAATGAACAAAGTCACTTTCAACGAGTGTTACCTGTTTACAGCCCCGGCTGACAAACTCGTAGCCCATACTTCCGGTTCCGGAGAAAAGATCGAGCACATTTTTGGTGGAAAACTCGTAACGGTTTTCAAGGATGTTAAACAGTGCTTCCTTGGCAACATCGGTGGTTGGCCGCGCTCTAAACTTTTTCCCCGGATGAAACATCCTTCCTTTGTATTTTCCTCCAATAATTCTCATTTTCCGTTAAAATAAACAGGGATATTCTGAAATGGTTTTTTTATCGAGCCCGCCTGTTGCTTTGGATGAGGGGGCAAAGTAATTCACCGAGCGGAAGTATTTCTCAAGCATCTCGCAGGAAGCTGTTAGAAATACGGACTTTCCGGCCAGGTAAGCCGCAATGTTTTTGGGCGTAACCTTGAATTGCTTCAAAGCAGTTAATGTGTAGTAAACCGCATCGTTTGCGTGTTTTATGCTAAAGGCATTGCACAGTTTCAGTTGCCCTTCATCAAAATAAATAATGTACAATTCCTTTTCGTCAAACAGCAGGCGAACTTGTTTTTCCTGTGCGTCTTTCTCGTTTTGGCAGATCAGTTTTTCTACTCCATGCCGTATTTGAAAAGACTCAAAGTGGTCGTTCAGGAAACGTTTCAGTTCGGGTGGCAGCAGAAAAAGCAAGCGGGCATTCAGTTGTTCCGTGTTTGAAACCGCATATTCTTCTGTTTGCACAGGAAATAGCATCCGAATTGTGTCTGAAAAGATTTGTTCATCATTCAGCTTGTCCGGGAGCAAGGTGAAATGAGGCCCCATCCAAATAAGCTCCATTGCTTTGTACTTTTTTTGTAAAAGCTCTTCTTCGTGTATCCAGTCTTCCAGTCTTCTGGTAACGAGTTGTTCGGTGCTAATTTTCAGATCAGTATGTTTGAAAACCAGCAGGCTGTTGTTGTTTGCTTTGCGGATACAAAAAGAAAATCCATTCAGGCTAACCTGAATGGATAATATGTATTGTAATGATTCTTCGTTACGAAAAGATTCGTTTAAATAGTCATACATGTGATTTATTCCCAGTTTCCTGCGTTGTTATTAGCCTCTTCCAGTGAACCTACTCTTAATCCGGGATATTTATCGTTGGTACGACGCTGGTCATTCATATTAATGATCAATTGTTCGTCAAGTCCGCGAAGAATAACGTTGTTATGCGCTTTTGCTTCGAAAAGAGGAACTTTAATACCTGAACCTGTAGTAAGAATGGTTTGTGCCAAATGAAATTCTGTGGGTTCGCCCGGAACCGGAACATAACGTAAGCTGTTGGCATCGTAGCTACCTCCAAAAAGTGCTTCAATAACGCTCACTCTAACAGTATCACGAATGATCAAACCCATCTGGATGGCCTTCTTTTCCGTAATTTTTGCTTCAATCATACTGTCGGTCAATTCACCGATAGCTCTTACGTTACGTACTGAGTCGTGTGCAACAAAGTCAACCAGGGTATCCCAACTTCCTGTAAATTTCCCATACACATCTTTATAAGCAACCTGGGCTTTTCTAATGTCTTTAAGCTTCTGGATAGTTACTGCATAACGAGCTTCTTTGGCCTTATCAAATTCAATAGGGCGCTGAACACTTTGATAAATAAAATATGTTATAACAACTGCAGCAACAACCAGCAAGATCTGAATTACGGTTCTCATTTTTATTTTTTTATAGGTTCATTTTTCGTTTGCCTGCAAATTTATAAAAAAAAACAAATTAGTTTCCTTTACAAAAAGTTATTTTAGGCGTATGATCAAAAATCACCTGATAAATCTTCTTACCTCGAAATTGCCTTTTGAACCTACGGGAAGCCAACGGCTTTTAATCGATGTTTTGGCCGGTTTTATTACTTCGGATGAACCTGATGAGCTGCTTTTGATTAAAGGGTATGCGGGTACCGGAAAAACGACTATGATGCATGCGTTGACCCAGGTTTTGGATGTACTCAAAATACGCTCGGTGTTGATGGCCCCCACCGGACGGGCAGCCAAAGTTATGGCCGGGTACACAGGCAAACCCGCTTACACCATTCATAAAACCATTTACCGACAGCAAACAACCCCGGATGGAATGGGGCGGTTTGTTTTGAACAAGAATTTGTACAAGAACACCTATTTTATTATAGATGAAGCGTCGATGATTTCCAACGAGTTGGGGGAAAACTCGGTTTTTGGGAGCGGCCGTGTACTGGATGATTTGCTGGAATATGTTTACTCGGGAGTGAATTGCCGCTTGGTATTGGTCGGAGATACAGCTCAGCTGCCTCCTGTAGGATTAACCATTAGTCCGGCACTGGAAGCCGCTGAGTTGGAACACTATGGTTTTGGCGTACAGGAAATAGAACTTACTGATGTTGTCAGGCAGGCCGAAGATTCAGGGATATTGAGCAATGCTACCGAATTAAGAAGCATTATTGGAGACACGCCAGATTTTGAAGGTTTTTTCCCCATACAAATGGAGGGATTTGATGATGTTACCAGAATATCGGGCGGAGAACTGATCGAAACGCTTACTACCTGTTACGATAAATACGGTTTGTTTGATACCACCGTAATCACGCGTTCCAACAAACGGGCAAACATTTTTAACAAAGGGATCAGAGGTTCTATTTTGTACAAAGAGAATGAAATTGAGAAGGGCGATCTGTTGATGGTGGTGAAGAATAACTATTTCTGGGCAACACCTGATTCAGGGATTGAATTTATAGCCAACGGCGACATTGCCGAAATCATTGGAATAAATGGTTACGAAGAATTGTACGGTTTCCGTTTTGTGAATGTTAGTTTACGATTTGTTGACTACGAAAACGTGGAAATTGACTGTAAGATCTTTCTGGATACACTGACAATTGAGACAGCTTCGTTTTCGAACGATCAAAACCGGAGTTTGTTTGAGGCTGTTTCGGAGGATTACATGGAAATACGGAACAAGCGGGAACGCTGGAAGAAGATCAAGGAAGATCCGTATTTCAATGCTTTGCAAGTAAAGTATGCTTATGCGTTAACTTGTCATAAGGCCCAGGGGGGACAGTGGAAAGCTGTTTTTGTCGATCATGGATACCTGGTGGAAGATATGCTTGATACCGAATACTATCGCTGGTTGTATACGGCTTTTACGCGGCCAACTGAAAAACTGTACCTGGTAAATTTTGACAAGGGATTCTTCGATGAAATGGAGTAGCGTTTCAGATTGTGTATTTGCGTCCCTCAATGGCTGCTTCTGTATTTGGAAACACTTCCTTGGTTTCCTGCACAAAACGCGAAATGTCTTTAAAACGGGCCGAAAAATGCCCGATCAAAAGTTTCCCTGCGCCGGAAAGTTTGGCCATTTCACCGGCTTCCTTGGTGGTGGAATGAAGTGTTTTCCCTGCCAACTCTTTGAGTTCTTCCAGGAATGTTGTTTCATGGTACAGCAAATCAACTCCGCTTAAAATATCTGCATTAACCGGATAAAAAGCCGTGTCGGTACAAAAAGCATAGGAAGTTGGTTTGGATGCCGGAATGGTAAGGTCGGCATTGGCAATAAGCTGTCCTTCTGCGGTTGTAAAATCAGCCCCGGCTTTAATATCCTTGATGGAGGCAATCGGGATGTTGTAGACCTTGATCATATCTTCCCGGATATTCGCCGGCTTTTGTTTTTCCCTGAAAAGAAAACCACAGGTTGGAATGCTGTGTTTCATCGGAAAAGAAAGCACTTCTACTTTCTTTGATTCAAAAATGAGTTGAGGCTTTCTAAAATTAAGCGGATGAAATATGGGCTTAACCGTCATATCGCCACGAATAAAATCGAGTTGTGGCTGAATCAGGTCCTTTAACTCAGAATGGGCATAAATATGCAAGTCGCTCTTAACTCCCATCAGGTTCATGGTCGAAATTAACCCAATCAGTCCGTAATAGTGATCGCCGTGAAGATGGGAGATGAAAATATGCCGGATCTTGCTGAAACTGATCTTGTTGCGTCTCAGCTGGATTTGCGTACCTTCCCCGCAATCGATCAAAAAACAAAACCCAGGTACTTCAAGTACCTGGGCTGTTGGATATCTGTTCGAAGTTGGTAATGCTGAATTACTTCCCAATATGGTCAGTTCGAAAGACATTGCTGCTCTACAGGTTATCCTTCTTCTCCAGTAATCTTTCGGCTTCTTCCGCGGTATCTGTAATTAACAGAACCGTGTGCAGCATCGAAATCTTAACCAGGTTTTCCACATCAGGTTGAAGGCCACATAGAATAAATGTTCCTATGGCATCTTCACAAAGCCTGTTGGCTACCAAAACTGCTCTCAAACCCGAAGAATCGCAATAAGTAACGTTACTTAAGTCGAGAACAATGTTTTTTTCACCTTCATTATTGACAAGAACCAATTCCGATTTAAGGTCTGGTGCATTGTTGGTTTCTAATCTGTCGGCGTGTACTTTTACCAAAGTATACGTTCCGCATTTCTGAATATCGAACGCCATGCTTCAATTTACGAAATTCAGTTTAAAATAACCAACTGCTTACTTGTCTTTTTTCTCTTGTTGCTCCATTTGAGTTTTCAAAGCAGCTAATTCGCTGATGTCACCAAGAGTTGTTTTCTCGATGTTATCGCTTACTGATTTCATTGCACGTTTGTTAGAACGTGACTGAGTTTTGCGGCTTTCAGTTTCTTCTGCGCGTTTTATATCTTCAAAAATTCTTGAGTGCGAAACGATGATACGTTTTGCCGACTTGTTGAATTCGATTACTTTGAAATCCAGTTTTTCATCTTGTTTAACTGAAGATCCGTCTTCTTTTACAAGGTGACGTGGAGTAGCAAAACCTTCAACACCGTAAGGAAGGGCGATAACTGCACCTTTGTCCATCAATTCAACCACAGTTCCTTCGTGAATTGAATCAGAAGTGAAGATGGTTTCGAATACATCCCATGGGTTTTCTTCCAGTTGTTTGTGGCCAAGGCTCAAACGACGGTTTTCTTTGTCGATGTCCAGCACCACAACTTCAATTGGCTCAGCAATCGCTGTGAATTCTGATGGATGTTTGATCTTCTTCGTCCAGCTTAGGTCTGAAATGTGGATCAATCCGTCAACACCTTCAGTGATTTCAACAAATACACCAAAGTTGGTGAAATTGCGAATCGTTGCAGTGTGTTTTGAACCAACACCGTATTCAGTGTCAATGTTAGCCCATGGATCTTCTTTCAGTTGTTTGATACCCAGTGACATTTTGCGTTCTTCACGATCCAGTGTCAGGATAGCAGCTTCCACTTCGTCGCCAACGCTTAAGAAGTCTTGTGCGCTACGCAGGTGCTGGCTCCAGCTCATTTCCGAAACGTGGATCAGACCTTCAACACCAGGTGCGATTTCAACAAATGCACCGTAGTCGGCAATAACAACTACTTTACCTTTTACTTTGTCGCCAACTTTCAGCTCAGCATCCAGGTTATCCCATGGGTGAGGAGTCAGTTGTTTCAAGCCAAGAGCGATACGTTTTTTGTCATCATCGAAATCAAGGATCACCACGTTCAGTTTCTGATCCAGTTCAACGATTTCGCTCGGATGGTTGATACGTCCCCATGAAAGGTCAGTAATGTGGATCAATCCGTCAACACCACCAAGGTCCATGAATACACCGTACGAAGTAACGTTTTTAACGATTCCTTCCAGTACCTGGCCTTTTTCAAGTTTAGCGATAATGTCTTTCTTCTGTTGTTCCAGTTCAGCTTCAATAAGCGCTTTATGAGAAACAACAACGTTACGGTATTCGTGATTAATTTTAACAACTTTGAATTCCATTGTTTTACCCACAAAAATATCGTAGTCACGGATAGGTTTCACATCAATTTGCGATCCTGGCAAGAATGCTTCGATTCCGAATACATCCACGATCATACCACCTTTTGTGCGGCACTTGATGTAACCTTTGATGATTTCGTCTTTCTCCAAAGCTTCGTTAACACGTTCCCAGGAGCGGGTAGCACGGGCTTTTTTGTGCGACAGGATCATCTGTCCTTTTTTGTCTTCCAGACTTTCGATGTAAACGTCTACTGAATCGCCTACTTTCAACTCCGGATTGTAGCGGAATTCGTTCAAACTAACGATACCGTCTGATTTGTAACCTATGTCAACAACTACTTCTCTTTTGTTCAGAGAGATTACAGTACCTTGCAGCACTTCTTTTTCTGAAACAGTGTTCAGCGTGTTGTTGTAAAGGTCTTCCAGGTTACCTCTTTCTTTTTCAGTATAAGCGTCTCTTCCGCTTTCCAGGCTTGCCCAGTCAAATTCTTCTGTTTTGGCAGGTTTTGCCTCTGCTGCTTTTGCAACAACTTCTTCTTTCACGGCTGCTGCCGCTTCTTCCTGAACAGGAGCTTCTTTTACTTCCTCCTCAAGATTTACTTTCTTTTCTTCTGTCATGTAATTCTAAATAAACTAATGAGTTAGACATTATATTGATAAAAATCGCGCGCAAAATTATAACTTAATTCAAACCCTGCAAAAGTTTTTGCCTATTTTGTTGGTTTTGAGCCGAAAAAATAGCTTTTCGTTCCCCGATTTGAGATAAGTTCGGATACTTTCAAAAACTTGTAATGCCAAATGGTTCAAAAATGGTACATTTGCTCTCGTACTTACGTAACGGTTTAAGCTCTTATGAGTTTCAATACACCAGGAAAACTTTAAAACACAGAATTTAACTTTTGAACTAAACAATTTGAAAGATATGAAAGGAATAATTCTAGCAGGAGGCTCCGGAACGCGCCTGTATCCGATCACCCGTTCCATTTCAAAACAAATTATACCGGTTTACGATAAACCAATGATTTACTATCCTTTATCGGTGCTTATGCTGGCCGGAATCAGGGAAATTCTGATTATTTCTACGCCCACTGATATTGTTTTGTATGAAAATCTTTTTGGAGATGGTTCGCAACTGGGCCTAAAATTGTCGTACGTAGTGCAGCCTTCGCCCGATGGATTGGCACAGGCTTTTATTTTGGGTGAAGAATTTGTTGGCGACGACAATGTTTGTATGATCCTTGGCGACAATATTTTCTACGGGTATAATTTCAGCGGAGTTCTGGAGCAGGCGGCCAATCTGAAAAACGGCGCTGTGGTTTTCGGGTATTATGTGAACGACCCGGAACGCTATGGGGTGGTTGAGTTTGACGGAAACGGAAAAGTGATCAGTATTGAAGAAAAACCGGAAAAACCCAAATCGAATTACGCGGTAACAGGCCTGTATTTTTACTCAAACGATGTAGTGAAAAAAGCCAAAGATTTAAAGCCCTCCAAAAGGGGAGAGCTGGAAATTACTGATTTGAACCGGCTTTATCTCAACGAAGACCGGTTGAATGTAAAACTTCTCGGTCGCGGATTTGCCTGGCTTGATACGGGTACACACGATAGTCTGCTGCAGGCATCGAATTTTATTGCTACCATCGAGCAGCGCCAGGGGTTAAAAGTGTCGTGTATTGAGGAAATCGCTTTCAAAAAAGGATTTATTGACAAGGACCAACTGATAGAATTAGCCAAACCTTTAAGTAAAAATCAATACGGACAGTATCTTTTGAGCCTGGCCGAAAAACAAATTATTTCTTTTTAATCAATGAATGTAATTGAAACCGGGTTTCCGGGTTTGCTGATTATTGAACCATGGGTTTTTGACGACAGCAGAGGATATTTTTTTGAATCCTATCAGGAGGATCGTTACCGGGAAGCGGGAATCAGTGCTCCTTTTATTCAGGACAATGAATCAAAATCGGTAAAAGGAGTGGTGCGTGGATTGCACTACCAGTTAAACGAGTTTGCACAGGCAAAACTGGTGCGTGTAATACAAGGAGCAGTGCTGGATGTGGCGGTTGATTTACGCGCGGGTTCCCCTGCTTTTGGAAAATGGTTTGGAGTGGAACTAAGCGCCGACAATAAAAAACAGTTATTTATTCCGCGGGGCTTTGCACATGGCTTTTCGGTTTTGAGCGAAACAGCTATTTTTACCTATAAATGCGATAATTTTTACAACAAGGAAGCCGAACGATCGATCTATCCTTTTGACCGGAACTTAAACATCGACTGGCAAGTGGATGAGAAACTGGCCATTGTTTCAGAGAAAGACCTTGAAGCGCCTTTGTTTGTGGAGGCTCAAATGAATTTCAGATTTTAACATGCGGATTTTAGTAAGCGGAGCATACGGACAGCTTGGAAGCGAATTAAAAGCGCTTCGTTCAGAATATCCGGAGTGGGATTTTATGTTTACAGATGTCGACAGTTTGGATATTACGGATGAAAATGCGGTGGATCAATTCATAGCCGGTAAAAGTATCGACTTCCTGATTAATTGTGCCGCCTATACTGCCGTGGATAAAGCAGAGACGGACGTTGAGCTTGCCACCAAAGTAAATACGCTGGCACCCGGTATTCTTGCCAAAGTGACAAAGAAATACGGCATTAAACTCATACATATTTCTACCGATTACGTTTTTGCCGGCGATGCCTGTGAACCCTATTCGGAGGAGGATGAAGTAAATCCGCAGGGAGTTTACGGTCAGACTAAGTTAGAAGGAGAAGGAAATGTTCAGTCACAAAATTCTGAATCGATTATTGTTCGCACGGCCTGGCTGTATTCGGTTTACGGAAATAATTTCGTAAAAACTATGTTGCGCGTGGGGCGCGAAAAAGGTGAACTGGGAGTGGTGTTCGACCAGGTTGGATCGCCCACCAACGCGGCTGATTTGGCGGCCGCTGTGCTCGGCATCATTCGTTTGTGCGAGAAAGATGCATCCGCATTTGTTCCCGGTATTTACCATTTTTCGAACGAAGGAGTTGCCAGCTGGTACGATTTTGCAGTGGCTATTTTTGAGATGGCCGGAGTGGAATGCAAGGTAAATCCGCTAAGCAGCGAGCAGTTTCCAACGCCTACCAAACGACCGCATTACAGCGTGTTGAATAAATCGAAGATAAAGAACACTTTTAATATTCGGATTGCTTATTGGAGGGACAGTTTACAGCTTTGTCTTCAAAAAATGGCCGAATAATTTCTTAATTTGTAACTTCGTTTTGTAAAAAATATCTGAGATGTTGACAAAAACAAGATTACTGGCTGAAATGGATAAATTCCCGGAGGAATTTTCAATTGATGAGCTGATTGAACGGCTCATTTTGATTGAGAAAATAGAAATCGGAAACAGGCAATCTGAAAACAATCAGGTGGTTTCAGAAGCAGAAATGGACTATGAAATAAAAAAAGGTTTACATAAACTGGACCCTTCAGACAAAATCCGATTTGAAGAACATTGCTGATTTTATTGCAAAAGATTCAGTAAAGTATACGAGGATCCATGTAATGAAAATCAGAAAACTGACAGAAGTTTTAAAAACATACAAGCAAATAGGGAAAGTAGTTACAGAAATTGGAGAACCTGAAATTCGGGAACTGGTTTTTCGCAACTATCGGATTATTTACAAAATTGTGTCTGAAAACAGAATCGATATTTTGACCATTCAGCCCGGGATTTGAAAAAAGGAACATATAAATAAAACATATTGAAATGGAGAAGAATGAATTACTGGAAGTAAAAGCGAAAGCAAAAGAATGGCTTTCTGATACATACGATGCACAAACGCGCGCACAGGTGCAGGCTCTGCTCGATGCCGAAGATCCTGCCGAACTGGTAGATGCTTTTTACAAAAACCTGGAATTCGGCACCGGTGGTCTTCGCGGAATTATGGGGGTTGGCACCAACCGGATGAATATTTATACCGTGGGTGCTGCCACTCAGGGATTGAGCAATTACCTGAAGGTGAATTTTGCTGACCTTGAGGAAATTAAAGTGGCGATTGGTCACGATTGTCGGAACAACAGCCGTTTGTTTGCCGAAACCAGTGCCAAAATATTTGCCGCCAACGGAATCAAAGCTTATTTGTTTGAAGACCTGCGTCCAACTCCGGAACTGTCGTTTGCCATTCGCGAGCTGGGGTGCCAGAGCGGCATTATTCTGACGGCTTCTCATAACCCGAAAGAATACAACGGCTACAAAGCATATTGGGACGATGGATCGCAGATTGTTGCTCCGCACGACGAGAACATCGTAAACGAGGTGGCACGGATTAAACCCGAAGACATTAAGTTTGACGGACCCGACGAGTTGATCGAAATAATGGGAGAGGAGATGGACAATAAATTCCTTGAGAATGTAAAAAAGGTTTCCATTTCTCCCGATGTGATCGCGCGTCACAAAGACATGAAGATCATTTACACGCCTATCCACGGAACGGGAGTGAAACTGATTCCAGACGCATTGAGAGCTTTTGGTTTTACCAACATCATCAACATTCCGGAACAGGATGTGGTGAGTGGTGATTTTCCAACCGTTGTTTCTCCCAACCCGGAAGAACCGGCAGCTATGGAAATGGCAACTCAAAAAGCTGCTGAAATAAATGCCGATGTGGTGATGGCTTCCGACCCCGACTCTGACCGGATTGGTGTAGCGGTGAAAAATGATAAGGGAGAATACGTGATCCTGAACGGAAACCAGACCGCCCTGCTTTTCTTCTATTACATTATTGTGAACATGAAGAAAGAGGGAAAACTGAAAGGCAACGAGTTTGTGGTGAAAACCATTGTTTCCACCGAAATGATTGCCGAAGTGGCCCGCCGCAACAACATCGAATATTACGACGTGTACACCGGCTTTAAGTTTATTGCTGAAGTAATTCGGGATAATGAAGGCGTTAAAAAATACATTGGCGGCGGCGAAGAAAGCTTTGGTTTTATGCCATCTGATTTTGTGCGCGATAAAGATGCTGTTTCCGCTTGTGCGTTAATGGCGGAGATTGCAGCCTGGGCAATGGATCAGGGAAAGAGTTTGTACGAACTTTTACAGGATATTTACTTGGAATACGGATTTTCGCGCGAGAAAATGAAATACGTGGTTCGGAAAGGAAAAACCGGTGCCGAAGAAATTCAGCAAATCATGAACAAATTCCGCAACGACCCTCCGAAAGAACTGGGTGGCTCGCCCATGGAATGGGTGAAAGATTATTCAACGCTGGTGGCGAAAAACCTGATTACCGGTGAAGAGAAAAAGATCGATCAGAAAATTACTTCCAATGTATTGCAGTTCTTTACGAAAGAAGGAACAAAAATTTCGGTTCGCCCATCGGGAACGGAACCAAAGATTAAGTTCTATTTTGAAGTAAAGGGCGAGTTGCAATCGCGGGCAGATTTTGATGTGGCCGAACAAAAAGCCGATGCAAAAATTGATGCCATTATGGAAGAGCTGGGATTATAGTTGTTAATAAGCGCTAAGCGGTTTCGAACCGCTAAGCGCATTATCAGTGAACACCTAAAAAATGAAAATAAAATTATTGACTTTAGCACTGCTTCTGATTTCTGTGTGTGCCATAGCTCAGGAGGAATCAATTGAAATGGTTCCTGAAATGACCGAAATTTGGGATCCCGAAGTATCGGTTATCACCCCGGGCGAAAAGCCTTCGGATGCACCTTCGGATGCGATTGTATTGTTCGATGGCACCGATTTGGGCCGCGAATGGACAAACGGAGACGGGGCAGAACCCGGCTGGTTGGTGGAAGACGGTTGTGCAACGGTGAAAGCCGGAACGGGAATTATCAAAACCAAACGCGTGTTTGGTGATGTGCAGTTACACATCGAGTGGCGTTCTCCTTCCGAAGTAAAAGGTGAAAGCCAGGGACGCGGCAACAGCGGTGTATTTCTGCAGGAAACCTACGAAGTGCAGGTGCTTGATAACTACAACAACCGCACATACCGCAACGGACAGGCAGGTAGTTTGTACAAACAACATGCACCGCTGGTAAATGCCTGCAAAGCGCCCGGTGAATGGCAAACCTACGATATTATTTACACCGCGCCACGTTTTAACGAGGATGGTACCTATTTTACGCCGCCAACCGTCACTGTGCTTTATAACGGTGTGCTGGTTCAAAACCATGTGAAACTGCGCGGACCAACAGAATACATTGGCATTCCTGAATATTCAGTGAAAAAACACGGGAAAGGAAGCATTATTCTTCAGGACCACGGAAACCCGGTGAGTTACCGAAACATTTGGATACGGGAATTGTAATAAAATACCGAAGGCCTGGGAGATAACTTCCGGGCCTTTTTGTTACGCGTTTAGTATTCAGAGTGAGTAAAGAATCGGATATCCAGCATCCAGCATCCACTTTCCTGTTACAATGCCTGCTTTGGGTGCTGCAATAAGCTCTTCAACTCAAACAATAACCGCTTGAGTTACAACAATGCCTGCTCAGATCGAAACAATAAGCACTTGAACCTCTGCAATGAGTGCTTGACCTGAAACAATGTCAGGTTTGATTCGTGCAATGACTTCTTCAACTGAAACAATGTCAGGTTTGACCTTTGCAATAACCACTTGAAGTTAAACAATGACCGCTCAGAGTATAACAATGACCTCTTGAACTCGAGCAATGTGACCTTCCCTAAAATCAAAAAGATACAATGCTTACAACCGGATGCATACTTTTGGCTGCGCCGGTAAAGCCCGGTAAATTGCCTTGGCATCGTTTTCTGAAATAACCAGCTTAATGCTCGGGTAATAGTCTGGCACCCGGAATTGAATGGTTTGCGTAAGGTTGTTCTTTATCTCAAGGTAATCCTGTTTTAACCAGAACCAGTTTTGCCACGCATTGGCCTGGGCGCTTGAATCGGTGCCTTCCACCCTTATTTCAATCCCATTGTCGAGCATGATAAGCCAGTGTACATCTTCGTTTTTTACAGTGTCGATAACATGACTTTGACTGGCATATTCGAGTGTGTCTTTGGGAGCTTTTTTAACGATCACCGGAATTTTCTCGATGGTTGCCTGCATGTTTGTACAGGTAGTTTCTTCACCAAAATAATGATGATAAGCCACCGGGTTGAGTTCCTCAAAAAAATGATCGGTTTTAAATTCGATAATCGGAGTGGTTTTTATCACTACTCCCTTCAGTTCCAGTTGCAGGATGCTGTCTTTTAGGTTGACCGATAGACTGATGGAATCGGTCTTTGACGTTTTTAGCCTGCATTCTACCCAATTCCGGTCCTTAAAAGCGCTGATCCAGGCCGAGTCTTTTACGTTGTTGAAAGGAACGTCCACATCCTTGATTTCGGACAAATCTTTTAACTTTTCCTGTACTGAAACGATCGACAGTGCAGCATATTGAATAACAATAAACAGCAGTACGAATGGCAGTAGAAATGTCAGCCATCGTTTTCTTGACGTTTTTTTGCGAATGCCTGATTCCGGATTTTCCATGTTAATAAATAAAGACTTTTGCGCCAACCGGCAATGTTTTAAATACAGCCTCCAGGTCTTCATCGCCCATTCTCACACAGCCGTGAGTGACGGGCAAGCCGAGGAAGCGTTTGTAAAGTGTTCCGTGTATGAGGTAGCCATCTCCCAAACTAAGTGCGTAATCGCCCAATACCCCGTGCTCGTATCGCGAGGGATCTCCGGCCCGCGGAATGGGCAGCCCCTCTTCAATAAACGCCCAGTCGGGTTTTCTCCAAACCGGGTTAACCGTTTTTCCTTTAATCGAGAACACTCCTTTGGGAGTTTCGAAAAGCCAGTTTTTATCGGTTTCGGTTTCCAGTTTTATGTAGCTGCCGGTAGAACAGATCCCTTCGCGGATCAATTGTCTGTTTTTGTACAAAAAGAAGGTGTTGTCGGTGGTGTTGATCACCAGGTAAACTCCGCCGGGGGTAAGCCGGTCAATCTTTCTTTGTAGCTGGATGGTTTCTATCTGAAGCATTTTTACATCGGTAGGCGACACACTGTTTACCTCTTGCTCCGGAAGAAAGCGGTAAATGGCGGCTTGGTTTTTTATCCACGGAACTCCTGCAAACAATAAGAAAATAAAAGCTGTCACTGCGCACAACTGGATCAGGGTAAAGCCCAGCCAGCCCTTTAAATGTGAGCTAATTTTTTGAATAGCTTTGAGGTGGAATTTATTGGGCATGTCCGTTTTCATTCTGATACGTTTTTACCGGTTACTTCCTGCAGCGGGCGGATTGAGCCGATAATTACCACGGGCGTTCCAACGGCCACGAGTTTGTAAAGTGCATCCATGTCGTCGTTTTTCAGGGCAACACAGCCATCGGTCCAGTCGAGTCCTTTGCCGCCCAAGCCATGAATTTCAATTAAGTTGCCAATGTCAGCCTTTGCGGGTATTAGCCCGCTTTTTTTGTTTTGCTGAAAGCGTTTGCGGTCGTCGGCATTGGGGTAGTTGATTAACAGGGCCTTGTAAAACTTTGTCGATGCCCCGCTTTTCTTTTGGGTAATTTGGTAGTTTCCCTCGGGGGTGGCTTTGTCGCCCTTCTTTTTCTTGTCGCCCATCCAGTTTACACCCAACTCGGCGTTAAAAGTACGAATGGCCTTTTTGTTTTGATAAACCGTGCAGGTGTGTGCCAGTTTGTCGACCACAATAACCTTTTTCCCGTTTGCCGATTGCTGAATGGCTGTCTGGGCCTGTTTTTGCCAGGCACTGTGTTCGCTAAACCAGGTGCTTAGCAGGTTTTCCGCTTTGCTGTTCGAAGAGTTTATCAGTTCTTTTGCCTGCTGGTAGCTTTTTTCTGCTTCGCCCAAACGCTTGTTTTCCCAGGCAAATTTTGCTTCCGACAGTTTTATAACTCCTTTGTGATGTGCTTTTGAAACGTTGGAAGGTAAGGGCAAATGTTTGTAGTAGCGTTTGTAGGTATCAATTTTCCTTTCCAGTAGCGCAATTCCCTCCCGTAATTTGCTTCCTGCTGATTTTAATCGCTTTCCGGAAAGTCCTTCTGCCTCTGCTGCTTTTTCAATGGTAACAGCTATCCATTTGTTCAGGTCGGTATAATTTCTGAAAAGAAAAAAGCGCTTGTTTTCTTCGGCCCAGCAAACCATGGCCGAATCGTAAGCCTGCTCGGCCTGTTTGTAAGCGCTTGCTGCGTATGTCTGTGCTTCTGCTTTTTTGGCCTCGCTTAAACTCTCAAGGGCCATTTTCATTTCATTGAGTGGCGGCTTTGGCGCTTTGTAGATCCAAACAGCCAATCCGGCCGTCGCCAAAACAATTATTCCAACTCCTGCAATCGTTCTTCTTTTCACCTTCATCAAAAAAACAAGCCTGAAAAAAATCCCCGGAACGTATATATTCCGGGGAAGTTACAGGTTTTTTACTTGGCTAAACTCACTTATTTTTTCCTGTTACTGCTGTATTTGGCAATTACCTCTGTAAGCTCGGCGTTAAGCGCAACTGCTTTTTCTTTGGTAGCTTTGGCTTTGTCAAGAGCAGGCAATAACTGGTCGGCAGCTACCTGGGTAGTAACATCGGCAATGCTGGCTTCTACTACGCCAATGTCGCCTTTAATGGCTTCCAGTGCAGCCGCACCTTCTTTTCCTTTCGGAGCCTGGGCAACCAGTTCGTTGTTTTGAACAAACAGGTTGGCTACTTCGGTTTGCAGTGCAGCAACTTCCAGTTTTACTTCTTCTTTACGAGCTTCAGTTTTGGTAGTAACTTCGGCTGCCAGCTGGTTTACAATTGCCAGTTGCTCGGTTACCTTGCTATAGTTTTTAATCAGTTTACCATTCTGAGCTTCCACACTTTGGGTAACAGCGCTCATCGAGTCTTGCAACGCAGTAAAGTCGGCGGTAACATACACGTCGGCTCCGGCAGTTTTGGCAGCTTCAATAGCGGCGTTAGCAGCATCAATTTCAGCTTGAGGAACTTTTCCACAGCTGCTCAACAATACAGCCACACTCAGGGCTGCGATCAAAGTCAAAAATTTTGTTCTCATTTTTTAAACGTAAAGTTTCTTTTTTATCATCAAATTCATTTGAAAAAGTAATTTCGCCTAACTTTTACTCAAGTGCGAAATTTACATTTAGACGGAGGTAGATTTTGAAGTAACGCGGGTAACAAAAATTTTTTTTCTTTTCTTGAATTATGGTGAAGGAAAAACTTGCAGGAATTGACGATGAGGAGCTGGTAAGGCGAATAATTTCGGAGAACAAAACGGCCCTTTTTGAAGAGCTGTACAACCGTTATTATTTAAAGGTGGTTGATAAGTGCTACAGCTTTATAAAAAACCGTGACCAGGCGGAAGATTTTGCCAACGACATTCTTTCGCGGGCTTACGAGAAACTGCCCGGTTTTAAAGGAAATGCACGCTTCTCGTCGTGGCTTTACGCCATTACCTACAACTATTCGATCGATTATCTGCGGCACAAAAAGAAACTGCACTATCCGAACTGGAACAGCGAAAACGAAATACCCGATATTCCGGATGAAGAAGAGGCCGACCTGGGAAGCTTGAGCTACGAGAATCTTTTGAAGATTCTGGAAATGATCCATCCCGAGGAAAAAGCTTTGCTACTTATGAAATACCAGGACAATCTTCCGGGAAAACACATTGCACAAACACTTCAAATCAGCGAAGATGCTGTGAAAATGCGTTTGAAAAGAGCTCGTACCCGCGTTGTTTACCTGTTTCAGACCGAATTTAAAAAAGAGTAGCCTGAGAGTTACTTTAAGGGGTTTTATCGTCAAAAAAAGAAAAACATGGAGATCAGAAATTTCATTCAGAAAATATTTTCCGCGAGTAACGAAATACAGGTGCCGGAACCGGTGAAGAAACAGTTTGCTGAGCAGTTTGCAGATACGATCAATATTGAATGGCAGCGAACAGGCGATTTGTTTGAAGCCCTTTTCTACCGGAACGACCTGGAGAATATTGCCAGTTACCGGAAGGACGGAGCTTTTGTTTGCCTGAAAATAAATCTACCCTTGTCGGAGCTTCCGCTAAAGGTGACGGAAACAGCGGCTGAGCATGGCGAATTAATGAATGCGATCCTGATTGAATGTGACGACAAACGGGAATACGAACTCATTATTCGCGATGCAGAGCTTGTCCGTTATTTTCTTCTTGCCGATGAAGAAGGAAATGTAAAGCGAAAAGAAAAGCTGTCTTTTTAACCGCTCAGCGGATGTTGGTTTTTATTTTCTGGCCAATCTTTTTGTTCTGGTGTGGTTCAGGAAATCAATGGTTTTATTGATCCCCACGTACATAACCGTGTCTTCTTCTACAAAACTTACTTTTTTGCGGTAATCTTTCAGAAAATTCTCAAGGAAAGGAGAGGTTTTTACCGGCCGTCGGAAATCCATTGCCTGTGCGGCATTGTAGAGTTCTATGGCCAGAATTTTTTCCGTATTGAGCGCTACTTTCAAGGCTTTGGTCGCAGCGTTTCCTCCCATACTTACGTGGTCTTCCTGTTCGTTCGACGAGGGTATTGAATCAACCGATGCAGGTGTGCAAAGCTGCTTGTTCTGACTTACAATGGAAGCTGCGGCGTATTGCGGAATCATAAAGCCCGAGTTCAGTCCCGGATTGGCTACCAAAAACTCAGGCAGTTCGCGTTCTCCGGAGATCAAACGATAGGTTCTTCTTTCGGAGATGCTTCCTAGTTCGCTCAGTGCCATGGCCAGAAAATCGAGCGAAAGGGCCAGCGGTTCGCCATGGAAATTACCACCCGAAATAATCAGGTCTTCGTCGGGGAACACGGTTGGGTTATCGGTTACGGAGTTGATCTCGGTTTCAATAACTTTTGAAACGTATTTAACGGCGTCTTTCACAGCCCCGTGTACCTGCGGAATGCAGCGGAAAGAGTAGGGATCCTGGATGTGCGCCTTATGTTTTGCCTGCATCTCGCTGCCAGCCAGCACATGCCGGAAATTGCGGGCTGTTTCTGCCTGTCCTTTGTGGGGGCGGATACGTTGAATGTTTTCAGAAAAAGGTTCCAGCAAACCATCAAATGCATCGAGCGAAAGTGCCCCTATAATATCGCCCTGATCGATGATCCGGAACGTTTTTAACAGGGTGTAAACGGCGTGTGCGCTCATAAACTGCGTGCCGTTCAAAAGAGCCAGTCCTTCTTTGGCTTCCAGTTTAATCGGATCCCATCCAAATCTTTCCAGCACAGTGGCCGAACTAACTTGCTTTCCCTCAAAGTTTACTTCACCCAAACCCAGCAGGGGCAGGAACAACATGGCCAAAGGTGCCAGGTCGCCGCTTGCTCCGAGCGATCCCTGTTTGCGTACCACCGGAAGTATGTTGTTGTTGAAAAGATCGAGTATGCGTTGCACGGTGATCAACTGTACCGCAGAGTTTCCTTTTGAAAGTGCATGTGCTTTTAGCAGTAGCATCAGCCTTACCACATCAGCCGGAACTTCGGTACCCACGTTGCAGGCATGCGAAACTACCAGGTTTTCCTGTAGTTTGCTCAGGTCTTCCTTTGAAATTTCGATATCGCACAAAGCGCCAAAACCGGTATTGATGCCATACAATGGTTTTTCGGCCCGTTCCAGTTTGCGGTCGAGGTATTTTTTGCTTTTCTGGATGAGTTCAACAGAAATGTCGGAAAGTTCCAGTTTTGTGTCGTTCTCCAGAATGTCCTGAATAATGTCGTAAGTAAGGTGATTGGGTGATATTTCAAATAAGCGTTTAGCCATGATAACAAATTGTTTAACGGTGAAAGTGAAAAAATAATTACTTCATCTAAAATAAGGTGATAACAAAGAGCTGCAAATTACATTGCAAAACAGGGGAGTATCCGTCAGTAAAGATATCAGGGAAAACGAACGTCTCCGCCAAGGGTTTTTACAAGCCGATCAGGTACCGGAATATTCATGCAGTTTAACTAAATGTCAAAATTAATGGTGCTAATATAGAGTTTTTACCAAAATAGCAACAATGATTTAAATCGTATATTTGTTAGAGATAAAGAGATCGCGATGCATTATACCATTAAAATAGAAGACTCGAATTCTGTAGCGAAAAGTATCGTTTCGATGTTAAAGGAACTATCCAGGGAATACGAATTTATGAGTGTGCACCCGGAAGAAGGGGATGTAGAGGAAGATATTGCCAATGAATTGGATGCGAGGTACGACTTTGTGGTGAAAAATCCTACTGAGGGAGATTCCTGGGAAGAGGTGAAAAAACGACTTCTCTCAATACAACTGAGCTAATCGTTTGTTTAAGCTAAAACTTAATATACTTTGCAGAAAAGAGAAGAACTAGTCGAAAAAGTAAATCTCACGCAAAGTACGCTAAGATTTACTCAAAAGCACGCAAAAACAGAAGCTGAAATCAGTAATCTGCGACCTTTGTGCTTCTTTTTTGTCTTTGCGAGAAACTGTTTTTACTAACTTTTTGGACTGCTTCTTTATGCTGATCAGGATAATACCTTTATCAGTTCTTCTGCACTTACCAGCTGTTGTTCGCCGGTCTCCATATTTTTTAGCGTGAATTTTTTGGCGGCTATTTCTTCTTCTCCGGCCAGAATTACAAACGGAATCTCTTTCCGGTTGGCATAATTCATCTGCTTTTTCATTTTGGCACTTTCCGGGAAAATCTCAGCATTTACGTTATTTTTTCTGAGTTGCGCCAGCACCGGTAAACAATAGGCTTCCTCTTTTTCTCCAAAGTTGATGAACAGAGCCTTGGTTGTTTCCAGCGAGTCGTGCGGGAAAAGATTCAGTTGGGTGAGTACATCGTAAATCCGTTCGGCCCCAAAAGAAACACCCACTCCTGAAACATCGGGCATTCCGAAAATACCGGTCAGGTCGTCGTAGCGGCCACCGCCACAAATGCTCCCGATCTGCACGTCTTTCGATTTTACTTCGAAAATAGCACCGGTGTAGTACTTCAATCCACGGGCCAGTGTCAGGTCGAGCTCCACTTCGGTTTTCAGGTCAAAGTTTACGAGGTAGGTAAAAAGTGTCTGCATTTCGGAAATACCTTTTGCTCCAACTTCTGTATGCCCGATAACGACAGCAATCTGCTCCAGTTTTTCGGCGGTGCTGCCTTCGAGTTTTAAAATGGGCTGCAGTTTTTCAACCGCGGTTTCCGAAATGCCTTTTTCGAGCATTTCTGTATTTACCTTTTCCAAGCCTATTTTATCCAGCTTGTCGATAGCAACGGTAATATCCACCATGCGATCTGCTTCGCCAATGGCTTCGGCAATTCCGGCCAGTATTTTCCGGTTGTTGATTTTTACGACCGTATTAATTTGCAGTCGTTGAAAAACATCGTCGATGATCTGCACCAGTTCCAGTTCGTTGAGCAAACTGTCGCTGCCAATCACGTCTACATCGCACTGATAAAATTCGCGGTAACGACCTTTTTGCGGGCGGTCGGCACGCCAAACCGGTTGGATCTGGTAGCGCTTAAACGGAAAAACTATGTCGTTACGGTATTGTACTACGTAGCGCGCAAAGGGTACCGTCAGGTCGTAGCGCAATCCCTTTTCTGAAATATGCGTGGTAAGTTTGTTCGAATTTTTTTCGTCGATCACATCCTGTGGTGCTTTCGAAATAAAATCACCTGAGTTCAGAATCTTAAAAAGCAGCTTGTCGCCTTCTTCGCCATATTTGCCCATCAGGGTCGAAAGGTTTTCCATGGCCGGCGTTTCAATGGGTTGGAAACCGTACAAACGGAAAACGTTTTTTATGGTATCGAAAATATAGTTGCGCCTCGCCATTTCTACTGGCGAAAAATCGCGGGTGCCTTTGGGTATCGAAGGTTTCTGTGCCATAATTCTTAGAATTTGGGCGCAAAAATATAAAATTCTATCGAGCTATGCAGAATTCACTATGATTCAAATTCAGTATCTTTGAGATAACTTACGATTGGAGGATATGAGTTTTACTGTAAAAATAACGGGTTCTTCTGCCAAAGCACAAAGTATAATCAGTTTGATGAAAGAGTTGGCCAAAGATTATTCGTTTCTGACGGTTATTGAAGACGAAACAGATATCGAAGCCGATATTTTGCAAGAGGTGGATGCCCGGAAAGAATACATGAAGAATCATCCGGATGAGTGGCGTAGTTGGGAGGATATAAAAAAGAGTCTGGACTCCCAATGAAATTGTATGTTCTTAAAATTCATCCTTTCGCTGAGTCCGAGCTGAAAGATGCCCGGAAGTGGTACAATTTTCAAAGGGAAAATTTGGGCGATGAATTTATAGAAGAAGTTATTTCGTACTCAGATTCATGTTACAATTATGGAAGACAAAAAGAAAGACGGACGTTACGAGCGAATTTATACGCAGTTGAGCGAGTTGGTGAGGAAAAGCCAAAATACGCAGGCGCGAATGGCTACCATTATTGCCGTTCTGCACCATAAAATGGACTATTATTTCTGGACGGGTTTTTACCTGATCGATGAGGGAAAGATGGGGGTAAACATGTACCAGGGACCAGTCGCATGTCAGATTCTGGAAAAAGATAAAGGGGTGTGCTGGGCTGCGTTTAACCAACAGAAAACGCTGGTGGTGGAAGATGTACATGCTTTCCCGGGGCATATTGCCTGCGACTCGCGCTCGAATTCCGAAGTTGTCGTTCACTTCAGAAACAAGGCAGGTGAGATCATCGGGGTATTGGATATCGACAGTAAAGACAAAAGTTCTTTCTCCGTAGTGGATGCCCGGTGGCTCGAGAAAATTTTGGAACTGGTTTGGCTATAACAGTTTTCCTTAGTAAACACTCAATAAATAATAGTTAACTCGAATGAACTAAATATTACTTAATTACTAACGAACCTTACAAAAATGAAAACCATCAAACTAATTTTATTCCTGATTTGTAGTTTGTTCTTTAGTAATGTCAAAGCACAACAGGCCGATATTACTATTGAGACCAAACACAACGATGACAGGAGTGTGACTTTTTCGTATAAAAAACAAAATTTTGGAACCTATCACCTCAGGTTGTGGTTTACTAGCCTCGATAATGCTTATTCGAAAGGATATTTTCGGGAAGTGAGAGGTCCTGGAGGACAGCTGTTTATCCTTAAACCTACAAATAAAGAGCAGGGGATATCTTTGAGTTATAAGTACCTCTTTGTTCGCGGTGAATTGAAGCCAGAGTTTGACACAAATTATGTTTATTTTTTACCAGTTGCTTTACACAAAGAAACACCAGTTTTCAGAATGTATAATGTGAATGAACAATATTTTGGAGCAGAAAAGCCCAAAAACTGGGTGTCGTTTCAGTTTTTTGTTCAGCCTGGAGATACTGCTTTTGCGGCCCGAAAAGGTCTGGTTGTTGCAATTACAGAAGACAAAGATTATAATACCGAGTTTGAAATATCGTATCAAAGTAATATAAATAGCATTTTGGTTGAGCACGGCGATGGAACTCTCGCCAAATACGAAGGGTTTGAAAAATTGGGAGTTTTTGTTGAAGAAGGGCAAACCGTTTATCCCGGAACACCCCTGGGAACGATTTCAAAATATGACAACCGGGAACAAGGGCAGTTGCGTTTTAGCGCGTATTATCTCGACTATATTGAGAAGGAGGAAAATGCGAATAAATCCCTAAAAGATCGAATAAGTCCTTACGCCTATATCGACCCCATGTTTCTGACCGACAACGGAATTTTGAAGCTTGAAGCGCGAAAATCGTACAAGGCTGTTTGGGATAACGATCTTATGCAAAAGGAGCTTACAAAGCGTGAACGAAAGAACTTGTTAAAGCTTCAACGCTAAAGGATTTAGATCTTTGCATTCCGACCCAACCATCATCGTTTTTCAACTTTAAGAATTTTCTTTATTCGCGAATTTGTTTTGAATGATTATAAATATCATCAAAACAATGGGCATCTTCTGTGAAATGCTTAAATATCAATTTGAAGATTTTATCTTTAGAAAATTGTTATTTCGAAATTAAAAACCATTAAAAAATGACGAACCAGAGCAATGCTATTAAATTTTATAGTGGCGAACAGATTCCAGTGGAACAACACAAGGTACGTATCGTACAAAAATTATTTTTACGACCGATTGAAGAACGCAAAGCTGCCATGGAAGGTGCAGGCTTTAATACATTCCTGTTAAATACGAAGGATGTTTTTCTGGATATGCTGACCGATTCCGGCACAAACGCAATGAGCGATAACCAGATTTCATCGATGCTACAGGCCGATGACGCCTATGCCGGATCGCAAAGTTTTTACCGGATGGAAGAGGCAGCCAGGGAAGTTTTTGGTAAACACTATGTTTTGCCTGTTCACCAGGGACGTGCTGCTGAAAATATTGTGTCGCAGGCTTTTATCAGCCAGGGCGAAGTAATACCGATGAACTATCACTTTACAACCACCAAAGAACACATGGAACTTAATGGCGGTAAAGTGCTGGAGATTTATGCCGATGACGCATTGGATATCAAAAGTTCGAAGAAGTTTAAAGGCAATATCGATATAGATAAACTGAATGCTGTATTTGAAGAATACGGCAAGGAAAAGGTAGCATTTGTGCGCATGGAAGCATCTACCAACCTGATTGGCGGCCAGCCTTTTTCGATGCAAAACATGCGGGATGTACGCGCGGTTTGTGATAAAAACGATACCATGATGGTGCTGGATGCCAGTTTAATTGGTGAAAATGCCTGGTTTATCAAGCAGCGTGAGGAAGAATTTAAAAATGCGGAGATCAAAGATATTCTGCTGGAGATGTGCGGGTATGCCGATTTGGTTTATTTCTCCAGTCGCAAAGTGAGCTCTACGCGTGGTGGCGGTATTCTGACCAACAAAAAAGAGCTTTACCTGAAAATGCGTGATTTGCTCGTTTTGTACGAAGGGTTTCTTACCTACGGCGGTATGTCGGTGCGCGAAATCGAAGCCATGGCAGTTGGTTTGCGCGAAACCTGCGACGATACTGTGATTTGTCAATCGCCTTCGTTTATTAAATATGCGGTGGACAACCTTGACAAAGCAGGAGTTCCCGTGATTACACCTGCGGGTGCTCTCGGTTGCCACATCGATGCAATGGGCTTTCTAAAACACGTGCCACAGGAGCAGTACCCTGCAGGTGCTCTGGCGGCTGCTTTGTACATTGTTTCCGGTATTCGGGGAATGGAACGCGGAACCATTTCCAGCGTTCGCGACGAAAAAGGAAACGATATTCTGGCAGAGGTTGAGTTGCTGCGTCGGGCTTTCCCGCGCCGGGTGTTTACGCTTTCGCAAACCATGTATGTAATCGACCGGGTAAAATGGTTGTACGATAACCGGGAATTAATTGGTGGATTGCAATGGGTGGAAGAGCCCCCAATGCTGCGTTTCTTTATGGGACGGCTGGAACCCGTTGGCGACTGGACCGAAAAACTGGTAGCTAAATTCAGAGCCGACTTTGGCGATTCGTTGTAAACAAACGCATTAGAAAATATCAAAAGGGAATCTGCACAGGTTCCTTTTTTCTGCTTCAGAAAGTTAGGATAGAATTATGTACTGATTAACATATTGAATACATTTGGACAAACCAAAACAAATTACCATGGTATTACTAGGGTTTATCGGACCGCAAGAGATTATCATTCTTCTGATACTCTCGCTTTTGTTTATTTTTCCACTGATCGCATTGATTGATATATTACGAAGCGACTTTGAGGGAAACAATAAGTTGATTTGGGTTATTGTTGTTATTTTCTTTAATCTGATTGGCTCCATCCTTTATTTCCTGATTGGTAAAAATCAAAAGCTTAAAAAGTAAAGGATTATCATTGTATAATGATTTAGTAGAATACACAGATTATGATCAAAAAAAGCTTG
This sequence comes from Draconibacterium sp., assembly GCA_047971205.1. Lineage (GTDB taxonomy): Bacteria > Bacteroidota > Bacteroidia > Bacteroidales > Prolixibacteraceae > Draconibacterium. The sequence goes on along the minus strand of JBKDZK010000767.1, from coordinate 796 downwards.
TTTTTTCTGTTGCTGTTCTTTTCCGTGGTGCTTCGTGCGCAGGAAGTTGACCAGGCAAAACTCGATCAGTATTTTGAAAAAGCGCTGTTGGATTGGGACACACCCGGTATGAGTATGGCCATTGTGAAAGACGGACAAACTGTTTTCAGCAAAGGATACGGAGTAATGGAAGCTGGTGAGGCTGCCCGCACCGATGGGAACAGTTTGTATGCCATTGCCTCCAATTCAAAGGCATTTACCAGTTATGTTATTGCGCAGCTGGTGGAAGAAGGAAAGTTGAGCTGGGATGATAAAGTGAAAAAATACCTGCCGTATTTCGAATTGTACGATCCGTGGGTAAGCGCCCAGGTTACCGTTAAGGATTTGTTGTGTCACCGGGTGGGGCTGGGTACGTTTAGCGGCGATGTAATGTGGTATAAATCAGACCTGACTTCCGAAGAGATTATCCGGCGGATGAAATACCTCGAACCGCAGTTTGCATTTCGCGACGGGTTTGGCTATTCGAACCTAATGTACATTACCGCGGGTGAACTGATCAAAAAAGTGACCGGGAAAACCTGGGGACAAAATGTACAGGAACGCATTCTTGATCCGCTGAAAATGGATCGAACGGTATACTCACTATCGAAACTTGATGTGGTTGGAAATTATGCAACCCCGCATGCTTTTGAAGACGGGAAGAATATTCCGATTCCGTATACCGACTGGGAAGAAGTTGGCGCTTTGGGAGGCCTGATTTCTTCGGTGAACGACATGTCAAAGTGGATGGTTTTTATGATGAGTTCGGAAAACAAGG
>JBKDZK010000766.1:0-4205 GCA_047971205.1 Draconibacterium sp. | reverse complement strand
AAGCTTCCGGGCTATAAATCTCCATAACCACACCTCTGTCCCTGATTACAAACACATCACTTGCTTCATAGGTCTGATCATCAATGGAAACAGTGAAATCCAAAACAATACCATCGCGCTCTTTATTGCCCCATGAGTATGCTTTTGATTTAAACTCCCCTGTTCCGCTAACGGTATAAGCAGCTCCCTCTGCTCCGGTGATCGTGCATTTATCTCCAGAGAAATTCAACAACATTGTGATTTCGCCGGTCATTATATCAGAATTCAAGCTCGTTGTTAATGAAACCTGGTTTCTTCCGGTAGTTACCAACTTGGCAGTTGGGTTATTCTCAACGTACTTTTCACTGTAGGTTTTACTTTCAAGTTCGTTACCGCCATTGTCTTTCACTTTACTTGCCCCGTAATGGAAATAAGTACCGTGGTATTCATTGATATATTTTACGGCAAACATGGTAAAGTTCTTGGGAGCAACCGCCCACTGAGAAGCGATACGAATATCTGCATTCGGATTGGTAGAATTTCCCGACAGAATGGTATCAACATCAGCTGATCCTTTTAACCTTACAGGAACAACATACCCTAGTTTTATTGCCAGCGGGTCGTTAAAAAAAGCGTCTGTTAACTGTACTTCTATTCCCCCATTCATTTTTCCTGCAGGGATAACAATTTTGCTGTTAGAGCTTAATGTAAAGTAGTTGCTTGGCATCATATGTATGGTATCTTCGTTGGCACCAAACAATATGTCATTGCATAAGCTTTCGTCTACTTCAAGATCACACTCTCTGTTCATAGTGTTTTCATACACTCCGCCCATCGCCACCGAAATGATAAATTTGTGGGCATTATCATTCGCATTATCGTAAATATAATCGCCCAAAACAAGTGTTCTTACCGGAAACTGATAGGGAAAATAACCAGAGGTATATTCAAAATCAGGATGTTCTATATCTAAATTTTGACATGCTGCTTACCCTGAATTTATAAGTAGTATTAAAAATATCTTTTTCATTTTTTCTGAATTTTTCGTATTAAAAATATTAATTCCAACCCTCGTTTTGAACCAGATTAAATTTAACAATCTCCTTATCAGGAATAGGTCCATAATGCATATACGAGTTATCATAAGCACGCCCTTCAACCGTAAAATAACTATAGGTACCGTTTTCGATGCGAACGCCTTTTGCCGCTTCCGTCAGATCTTCTTTCCACCTGCGTAAGTCCCAGAAACGGAAACTTTCGAAACAGAGTTCAAGTCTTCTTTCGTTACGGATAAGCGTACGCATTTCCTCCTTACCGGAAATAGAAGCAAGATAATCATCGGGCTGAGTAATTCCTGCCCGCTGACGTATGGCTCCAATAACATCTTTGGCTGAGTATCCGTTACCTCCCATGCCATCGGGTCCCCATGCCTCATTGGCTGCTTCTGCATAATTCAAAAATAATTCGGTATACCGAATGTGGGTATTAAAATGTTTTTGATCGCTTGTTGATGAAGGGTTTAAATTGACATCCTCTCTCATAAGCTTCTTTAGATAATAACCAGTACGTGTTGAATTCTGCAGGGCATCTAAACCATCGTCGCCGGCTCCTACTCCAGTATTGATTGTGGTATTTTTTAGTGTGCTACCGTTATAGACAATGTATAAATCCAAACGAGGGTCTCTTCCTGAATAGGGATTTGCCGGATCGTATCCCGAGTTTGCATCGGTTATTGGATATCCGTTCGCCATAGGGAAAGCATCAACCAAATTCTGTGTGGGATTGATATCTCCATCTCCGTAAAGAGATGGGGGGAAGTTATTTGATTCTCTCGTCCTGTTTGAATAAATTGGTCTTCTCCAGAGAATTTCAGCAATATCCTTTTTATTACCTGTTGTTATATCCGCATCGTCAACCTGAGCTTAAAGGAAAAAGTTATGCCCCTTGGGATCAAGACCCGCCGGACCACCAATATCGTCCATTAAATCAGCTTTTTTATCAGCAGCTTCCGACCACAACGAAGTGTTGTTACTGGCGTTGAATGCAGGAGTGGCAGCGAGAAGAGAGAACCTGGCTTTCATTGCTTCTACGTGTCTTCCACTCATCCGTTGTTGAGTCACATCTCCGAACACGGTATTGTACAATGAAATATCACTTACTCCTGCAAAACCGGCAGGGAGTTCATCTACACTCCCCAAATTACCATAATCTAACGGAAGATACGTTAGGGCCTTGTCAAAATCGGATTTTGCACTACTTACAAAATCAGATAACACTGCCCGTGGGGTAGAAAACTCTTCCTTTGTTTCCAAAAACTTGTCGTAGATTGGTGTTCCCAATAATTCTCCATTCGACCCGTAACCTCCATGATTACGCAAAAGGAAGTATTTAAACAAACCTCTCAACGCATAAGACTCTCCGGTTAGACGCCTTACATACAAGGCATTCAGGTCATCATCGGTCCATTTCCAGGGAATAGAATCTACAACATCCAGAAATTTATTTGCATATAGAATTCCCTGGTTACAGTTGTCCCAAAGACTTTGCGGATTATATAATGCTGACCATTCTCCGGTCGCAATTCTCATATAAGAGTTTTGCCTGTCATTGGAAACAGCATCATCTGTCGCTACTTCATCGTATCTGTAATTGTTGGTTGGGATAAAGGCATAGGCCCTTATGAGTAGTCCTTCGCCAAATGAAGGGTCTTCGTAAACCCTTTTAATGGTACTATGATTATCATCAGCAGGCTCCAACAGGTCGCACGAAAAGAGTACTACCGGAGCTACCAGCGAGAATAAAAATATCTTATATCGTCTCATAATATTAATCTTAAAGTGAATTAAAAGTTAGCTTTTACACCTATCGAGAAAGTTCGGTAGTATGGTTCTCCTCCAATACGACGTTCTCTGATTTCTTTATTCTTCGCAAATTGGATAACATTAGAGCCATTTACAAACACATTCAAATCTTTCATTAGCAATGATCTTGAAACAGATGCCGGGAAATTGTATGTGAGTTGAATTTTCCTAATCTGGAAGTAATCATTGTTATACAACCAAAAACTTGATCGGCGCAAATTATTACTGTTCGACTGGGAACTAATTCTTGGATATAAAGCAACATCTTTTGTTTCGGGTGTCCAGGCATCCAGAACAACTTCAGAATATTTATCGTTTCCATCAATCCAGTAATAACTACCTTCTTTGAAAGTCTCGGAGCCAGACCGGCCTTCTCCCAGAGCGTAAAAGGTAAGGGCTTTGTATGAAACCTTTACCTGGAGTCCACCTGAGAGCGGAGCCTGCCAGCGACGCAAATAAACCTCGTCATTTCCATCAATTATATTATCTCCGTTTTGATCTTTATATTTTAGATCGCCTGGTTTTACACTACCAAAAGTTTGATACGGGCTATCATCGATATCCTGCTGGTCTTCAAAAAAGCCGATAGCTTCTAAGCCAAAAGTTGCATCTACCGGATTACCTTTTCTGTATTGGTAGCCGTTGTCATAAACTTCATCTACTTTTGTTTGCTCAGATGTTACATAAAGTGCATTTGCTGCCAGGTAAAAGTCCCAGGCACCAACAGACTTGTTAAAATTAAGTCCGAATTCAATTCCTTTATACTGATTGGCATTAAAGTTTTCATAAGGAATAAAGTTCGAATAAAAACTTGGATATGCTGTACTTGGTCTGGTTACTAAGTCATTATAAACGTCATAAAACAAATTAACTTCTGCTCCCAGTACTTTGTCGAAAAACAAGCCTTCAATACCCAGGTTAATTTCATTCCGTTTTGCATATCCTAAATTAGGATTGCTACTCCAACTTGAAGCAATTCCGGAGCGGCTACGTGTACCTTCGTACCAGTTATAGCTGCCAGAACCGCCATATCTGTTGTCGTAATAAAAGAAACCTCTGATTGGTATGTCTGATTTTAGGATCCCTCCGGAAAGACGTAGCTTTAAATAATCCACGTTATTAGCCGAAGCTAAAAAGTCTTCGTTGCTTAAAACCCATGCAAGCCCTAGTGAAGGAGAGAAACCCCCTATATTCCCTTCGTGAAGTTTTACTGAGTTTACATAAGCACTGCTAAAATCAACAAGGTATTTCCTGTCGTAAGAATAGGTAAGCTGCAAGCCCAGGTGTGAGCTTTTTACTCCCTGAAAACTTCCTTCTTCTTTATAATTGCTCCCATACCCGAGCAGCGAACCAGTGATGTGGTGT
>JBKDZK010000765.1:0-8545 GCA_047971205.1 Draconibacterium sp. | reverse complement strand
AATGTTTTTATACCGAAAAACCAGTTCCAAGAACAGACCCGGCTTACTGCTTGGAGCTTTCTTTATTTTAATTTTCACCGCTAGGTTCTTTATCGAATTCATCAAAGAAGACCAGGAGGCTTTTGAAGCAGGTATGATGCTAAACATGGGGCAGTGGCTCAGTGTTCCTTTCGTAATGATAGGATTAACCCTGGTTATCAGGGCCATTAAAAAACCGGAAGTGGTGTTTAACAATCGTTGATAATTATTTGTTAATATTGAATAAAATACCGTAAGGTGTTTTGTTGCGACGAATAAAAAAGATTTAATTTGCACAACATTCAGAAATTTCAGGAATATGGTAGAGATAGGAAAATATAAAATGGTTACGTTGACATACGATCTTCGTATTGACGATGAGAATGGGGAACTGGTGGAAAGCGCTACCCTCGAAAATCCGTTACAGTTTTTATACGGTGCAGGAATGATGCTGCCCAAATTTGAAACTGAGTTGGTAGGATTGAAAACAGATGATCCGTTTGAAATTAAACTGGGAAGTACTGATGCTTATGGTGAAGTGAACAACGATGCAATTGTTGAACTGCCTAAAAACGTTTTCCTTGTAAACGGTGAATTTGATTCAGAATTGATTCAGGAAGGCAATACTGTTCCGATGATGAGCAGCAACGGTCAACGCCTGAATGGTTTGGTGCTTGAAGTGACCGATGAAACCGTAAAAATGGATTTTAACCACCCGCTGGCAGGCGAAGATCTTTTCTTTACCGGTAAAGTTGTTGAAGTGCGCGAAGCTTCTGACGAAGAAGTGGCACAGATACTTTCCGGTGGCGGAAGCTGCGGATGCGGCAGTGGCGACGGAGGCGGTTGCGGCTCCGGTGGATGTGGTACTGAAAGTAATGGCGGCGGATGTGGTTGCGGATGCTAATATAATTTTCAGAATTAGTTCAATTTAATATCTTTAACCCTGTTTTCTTAACACGTATAAGAGGACAGGGTTTTTTGCATACAGTATGAACACATTTGGACATTTATTTCGTTTAACATCGTTTGGCGAATCTCATGGCAGGGGAATTGGAGGTATTATTGACGGTTGTCCTGCCGGGCTGGAAATCGATGTAGAGTTAATTCAACAAGATTTATCGAGAAGAAGGCCGGGGCAGTCGAAAATTACTACCCAGCGAAAAGAACCGGACCAGGTAGAGTTCCTGTCGGGTATTTTTGAAGGTAAAACGCAGGGAACGCCGATTGCATTTGCGGTTTGGAACAAAGACCAGCATTCGAACGATTACAACGATCTGAAAGATGTGTACCGTCCGTCTCATGCTGATTACACCTACATTCAAAAATACGGAACACGCGATCACCGCGGAGGTGGCAGGTCTTCGGCACGCGAAACCATTGCCCGTGTAGTGGCCGGTGCCATTGCCAAGCAGATCCTTGCAAAAGCTGGTGTACATATTCAAGCTTTTGTTTCACAGGTTGGCGAAGTTCAGCTAGATAAATCGTATCTTGAACTGGAGCTGACAAAAACGGAAGAAAACATTGTCCGTTGTCCCGATCCGGAAGTGGCGGAAGAAATGATTGCCCGTATTGTTCAGGCAGGAAAAGACCACGATACAGTTGGCGGAGTAATTACCGCAGTTGCAACCGGGGTGCCGGCAGGTTGGGGAGAGCCGGTTTTTAATAAACTACATGCCGATTTGGGATTCGCCATGCTCGGTATAAATGCCGTAAAAGGCTTTGAGTATGGTTCCGGTTTTGAAGGAACAAAATTAAGTGGTTCGGAGCACAACGATATTTTTGTTAAGACGGAGAATGGTATCCGAACCAAGACCAACAACTCAGGAGGCATTCAGGGAGGCATCTCCAACGGCGAAGACATTTATTGCAGGGTGGCGTTTAAGCCAATCGCAACCTTGTTAAAAGAGCAAAACACGGTTGACCGTGCCAACGAGGAAACCACGATCAATCCAAAAGGAAGGCACGATCCCTGTGTGTTGCCACGTGCAGTCCCCATTGTTGAAGCAATGGCAGCACTTGTTTTAGTTGACCACTATTTACTGAATAAAACAAATACGTAACTATGCCCAGAAGAAAAAGAAACAGGAGGATTCAGGTCCCGCCGGTAATTAAGGGAATGTCGGTTTATGGTATTCGCGGACGAAAATCAAACGAGGTAATACTCCATCTTGAAGAGTATGAGGCGATTCGTTTGCTCGATTACCAAAACCTGACACAGGAGGAAGCAGCGGTATATATGGATGTTTCCCGTCCGACACTGACGCGTATCTACGAAGAAGCACGGCATAAAGTAGCTACTGCTTTTGTGGAGGGAAGAGATTTGATCTTCCGGGGCGGAGACGTTTACTTTGATAAAAACTGGTATAAATGCAACGCTTGTAAAGCCAGTTTTAGCGATTATTCCGACGAAGTAAAGAATTGTCCGGTTTGTAGTTCTGATGATATAATATCACTAAACGAATACTTTTCTGGTTAAAAAAAACCTCCGGCTCAACAGCCGGAGGTACCCAATTAAGTTGTGATAAAACCAGAGCCCTAGTACACTAGGATCAGCTGCAAGTTACAACGAATTCGCTTCAATGTCAACTCAGGAGTGCATAATAATAGAGTGTTTTATCTTTATTTTCTAAATAATAATTATGAAGCCCTTTAGCCATAGTACTTTAAATAATTATTTCTATTCAAAATAACATTCATTTTTTTTTGTATTCCCAATAATTTGCTTTTATCATTTATCATATATATTTGTGCGTTAAATATTTAGTGCGAATAGAGTAGAGTTTGTCTGTTTTTTTTTAGAAAATGATTGGTCTGGAGTTTCACAAAATAGGACCTGGGAATAATAAAAGAAACCAATGAAAATTAGAAAGCTTTTAAGGATACTTCACCGCGATTTAGGATATTTTATTGTAGGAATGACCATCGTTTATGCCCTGTCAGGAATTTTTCTGAATCACCGGCACGATTTTAATCCCGACTACAACATTATTATTGAAGATTTCCGGTTTCCGGTTCAGGAGGATGAAATTTATGGAGTAGACGACATCAGAAGTATCTTATCCGGATTACCTTACGAGATGACGTATAAAAAACACTATACCAACAAGGATGGCTACATCAAAGTTTTTATAGAGAGTGGCGAAGCTGTATTAGATCCGCAAACCGGAGAAGGCAGGTTTCAGTACCTGCAACGACGTCCATTAATTTTTGAGATGAATAAACTGCACAAGGCGACGCTTGGAACCGTTTGGAAGTGGGTGAGTGACTTAATGGCAGTTATTCTTTTGTTTGTAGCCATTTCGGGGCTGTTTATATTAAAAGGGAAACGTGGCCTGACCTGCTGGGGCTGGTGGTTGACACTTGCCGGTTTTATCGTACCTTTAATTTTTGTAATTTTATACATTTAACCAAAAATAACTGATTATGAAAAAAATCGCGATGTTAAGTATGTTGGCCCTTATCGTGTTTGCATGTGGGCAACAAGCAAAAAAAGCGCCTGTAAAAACGGAAGAAGCTCCGAAGGAAGTAGTTGTATTAACCGTGGACGAGCTGTTGCAACAAGCTCCCGAACTGGCGGATAAAGAAGTAATAGTAAAAGGAACAGTATTTCATGTGTGCCAGCATGGCGGCGAACGCTGCTTTTTAATGGGAAGTAGCGAAGATATCAGTATTCGTATTGAAGCAGGTGAGAAAGTTGGTGCGTTTACCCAGGAACAAATGGGAAGCGAGCTGGAAATAGCCGGCATACTGAAAGAAGTAAAAACCGAAGCAGATGCCCACAACCCGGGTGCTGAACACGGACACGGCGAAGGAGAAGCTGAAGAAGATACTGAAACAGCAAAGGCTCATCAGATTATTGCTGAAAACCAGACTGCCGCTGAGCGGGTATTTTTTATCGAAGGACTGAAGGTAAGGGAACTGTAAGGTTTCAGAAGAAATAGAAAAAGGGAGAACAGTTACTGCTCTCCCTTTTTTATTTTATCGGCCGGGATAAAATCGATTGATATTGAATTTACGCAATGCCTGGTGTTTTTCGGGGTAAATCCTTCGCCCAAAAATACATGGCCTAAATGGCCGCCGCAATTGGCACAGGTGATCTCGGTTCTTCGTCCGTCGGCATCCACCGATCGAAGAACTGCCCCTTCGATCTCGTCATCAAAACTGGGCCAGCCACAATGCGCATCAAACTTATCCGACGAACGATAAAGAGGTGCACCGCAACGTTTACACACATAAACGCCCTTTTCTTTAAAATCGTAGTATTTGCCTGTAAACGGGCGTTCGGTGCCTTTTTCAACAATTACATAGTGTTCAAAATCTGTCAGTTCTTTCCATTTCATGTCTTTATTTTTATGCAGAACCGTTGAATCAGCTTGCTGCCCAAAGGCGCTAAATCCGGTCATCATTATTAGTATACACAGTAGCATTTTCATACAAGTAAAACATTTGACACGCGCCAAAGTTTACATACTTCCCCCAGAGTTAAAGAGTAGGTTATCCCACATGGTTTTATACCTTTGAGAGCTTAGCAATAAAAAATGGAAATACCTGTAATTTACCAGGATGAACACCTGATCGTTGTTGATAAACCGGCGGACCTTCCGGTTCATAAAAATGACTTTATGCCGCACGATGCCGATTACCTGACAAAGCTGGTCGGAGATACAACAGGGCAGTGGATTTACAATGTGCACCGGCTCGATTCAAAAACTTCGGGTGTAATTGTGCTGGCGCTTTCGAAAGAAGTTGCACACGAACTAACGCTGATGTTTGAGCGCAAAGAAGTTCAGAAAAAATATTACGCGGTGGTGCAGGGCGATCCGGGCGAAGGTACTTTTGACAGCAAAGTGCTGGTGAAAAAGAAGTCGAAATTTAAGAAGCCGGCCATTACGCATTATAAAACCTTACGAACGGTTCAAACAGCTTTGGCGCACAACGAAAAGCTGAATATAAAACTCAGTTACGTTGAACTCCGCCCCGAGACTGGCCGCTGGCACCAGCTTCGCCAGCATTTGGCCAAAAATTACTTTGATATACTGGGTGATTCGCATCACGGAGATTTTACGCTTAACAAGATAGTGACCGAAATAACAGGGGTAAAACGCTTGTTTCTTCATGCAGGAAAGTTGGCTTTTACGCATCCTGTTACCGGGGAACAGATGGAGTTTGAGGCTACAGTTCCGGAAACCTTTCTTCAGGTCTTAGACCAATTACAGGTTGATGTTTAGCGATCTAAAAGCTCTGTTGGTCGAAATCTTTTGATGCAGACGGTGAAATTCTTCAAATTTGATGTAACGGAACAACCGCAGTTACCGTCTCAAAGTAAAACCTACTAAGATGAAAAGAATTTTACCACTTCTGTCCCTGTTTGTTTTTCTGCTTACTTCCTGTTCATTCGAGCCCGGAGTTTCGGAAGCTTTTAACAAGTACCGGTTTAAAGACGGAGTGGTTACCGTAAGTGTTCCGGGGTGGCTTATTCATTTGGCTGCCAACTTTGGCGAATTGGAAGAGAGCGAGCGAGAGATACTGGAAAGCATCGACAAGGTGAAAGTGATTGCAGTGGAGGACGATCATCTCAATCAAAAAATCAATCTTCACGAAGAGTTTTACTCCCGCATTAGTAAAAATGAAGATTTTGAAGAACTGATGGTGGTAAGAGAAGAGGACCAGAATGTGACCATTTTTGGAAAAATGGATGACGATGTTATTAAAGAATTACTGATTTTGGTTGGGGGGGAAGACAATGCGCTGATTTATGTGAAAGGAGAAATAAGACCGGAGTTAGTAAACGATAAAGTAGACCTTACGGACCCGAACCGGTTTTTAAGTTTTAAGCATTAATAAATTAAATTATAACAGAAGGCCCGGATTCCCATGGAAGTCCGGGCCTTTTTTATCGCTTACTGAAGTGATACTCTAATTATTGAAAAACTTTTGTTTGTGCTGGTCTGCCAGTTGCAACAAATGTTCGGCGATTTCAGGATGTTGCTCGAGAACATTGGTTATTTCATACGGATCATTTTCCATGTCAAACAAGGAAAGGTCAATGTGTTCCTGGCAGTATTTGCCCGGTAAACCATCTTTTCCTTTTATTTCTGACATGGTCCGGTAGTTGTGTGGTAAATGAAGCTTCCATTTTCCATCGCCGCTCATAATCGCCTGAAATTCGTTGTTGTTGGTAAAAGCGTAATAATCATGAGGATTTTTTGCGTCCGGTTTTCCCGAAATCAGGTCCCAAACATTTTTCCCGTCAATCTCGGTTTGAGGAAGCGGAACATTGGCCAGGTGGCACAAGGTAGGCAACAAGTCGATCGTCATTAATGCAGCGCTAGATTCTTTATTCCTTTCCAGTTGTGCCGGATACTTTATGATGGTTGCAGAACGCGTTCCACCGTCAAACGTAGTTCCTTTGGCTTCGCGAAAAGGAGTAGTTCCGGCGTGGTTTCCGTAGGCAATCCAAGGGCCATTGTCTGAAGAGAAAACAACGATTGTATTTTCATCGATGCCATTTTCTTTCAGCGCCTTGTTAATTTCACCTACCGACCAATCGAGCTCCGAAATCACATCGCCGTATAATCCAACGCCTGATTTTCCTTTAAACTCGGGGCTACAAAACAATGGAACATGCGACATAGAGTGCGGCACATACAACAGAAACGGTTCATCTTTATGACGATTGATAAAATCAACAGCGTGCTCGGTGTACCATTGGGTCAGGTATTGCTGATCCGAAGAATCCACGTTTTCAATAATCACTTTGCCGTTTTCCCAGAATTGCAAAGGGAATCTTCCCCAGTATTCCGGATTTTCCGGATGATGTTTCCACATGTCGTTGGAATACATAAGACCACAGGTTTCGTCAAAACCACGGCTCTGAGGCCGTGTGTCTTCCTGGTCGCCTATGTGCCATTTGCCAAAGAACCCGGTTTTATAACCCGCTGCTTTAAAAACTTCGCCAATAATCGGGAATTTAGGATCAAGACCTCGCTCCTTGGGGCCATGAGCGCCAAATACTTTGGTTCTTCCCGGGTAACAGCCTGAGAGCAGCGCTGCGCGCGAAGCCGAACAAACCGCCTGCGGAACGTAAAAATTCTTAAAAGAGACACCTTCCTCTGCCAGGGTTTTTACATTCGGCGTTTCAATGAAAAGACCTCCAAAGGGCGAAAAATCGTTGTATCCCGAGTCATCCAGAAAAATGATAACAACGTTGGGTTGCTTATTCTCTTCTTGCTTTGCCGGTTGCTGGCTACACGAAGAAAGAAAAATGGTCATACAAAACAGACCAAAAAAGACGAGTGATTTCATACGATGATTTTTGTTTTTCCGTTTAGTAACGGATTGATATTTTATTGTTTAATACAAGTTACTGAGCTTGTTCCTTTCCTTTCGAAGGATAAAATTAGAATATAATCCTGAAAGACTTTCAAAAAAATCTTAAAAACCAGTTTTAGGCTTTATGATGATATTTTGGTAAAAGTTGCGATATGTGCGGGCAAGTGCTAATTTTAGGGCAAACAGAAAATTTATTCACTCTCTATTAAATAGTATATGAACTGGCTTACGTTGAGTGTTTTGTTGTTGGGAGGCCTTGCTATTTTTTTGCACGGCATGACGGTGATGACGGATTCCCTGAAGATTGTTGCCGGAAACCGTATGAAGAGTTTTCTTCAGTCGATGACCCGAAACCGCTGGACTTCTTTGCTGGCGGGAACAGGAATTACGGCGGTTATACAATCTTCGTCGGTAACTACGGTACTGGCTGTTGGCTTTGTTTCTGCCGGATTGCTAACTTTTCAAAGCACATTGGGAGTTATTCTGGGGGCGAATCTTGGTACCACCATTACGGCTCAAATCATCGCCTTTAAGATAACCGCCGCCTCGTGGGTGATGGTTGCTTTTGGGTACTTATTCAGCGTTGTTTTTTCAAAAAAGTCATACAAAGAAGTGGGTACGATTATCCTGGGGCTGGGGCTGGTATTTCTCGGAATGAACGTAATGAGCGAGGCAACCGAACCCTTAAAAACCTACGAGCCTTTTGTGCGAACAATGACCGGATTGGACAATCATCTTTTGGGGATATTGATCGGAACATTGTTTACGGCAGCCGTTCAGAGTTCATCCGCCACAACCGGTGTTGTTATTGTGCTTGCTTCGCAGCAATTGCTCAATGTTGAAGCCGGTGTTTCTCTTATACTCGGAGCCAACATCGGTACCTGTGTTACCGCAGTACTTTCGGCTTTGGGAAAACCAAGGGCTGCCATGCGGGTGGCTATTTCGCACGTGCTGTTTAAAGTGGTTGGCGTTTTACTGTGGTTTGCTTTTATTGATCAACTGGCCGATTTGGTGGCTTATATTTCTCCCGCCGACAAGGCTCGTCAGATTGCCAACGCACATACCATTTTCAATTGTGCCAACACTTTTGTGTTTATCTGGCTGGTAACGCCTGTGTCGAAACTGGTATTGCGGCTGGTACCCGACCGGAAGAAGGACGAAAAGTGTTTTTTCCCGGAACTTCACTCGACTTATC
>JBKDZK010000764.1:0-2908 GCA_047971205.1 Draconibacterium sp. | reverse complement strand
ATTGCGAACCATCAAGCATGTCGATTAAACCAGTTGTTTCCTGAACTCCATAATAAGCACTGAAATTGATCTGTCCTTTACCTGTTGTTCCTTTTTTTGTGGTAATAATTACCACACCATTTGCACCCCGCGAACCATAGATTGCAGTGGCTGAGGCATCTTTAAGAACCTGTATATTCTCAACATCATCCATGCTCAATTGATTCAGCCCTGATTCAGTGGGGACTCCATCAATAACTAAAAGCGGGTCATTGTTGTTAACCGTCCCCATCCCACGAATTCTAAAAGTAGGGTCGCTTCCAGGGGTACCGTTGGCAATAACCTGTACTCCGGCAGCGCGCCCTTGCAAAGCATCGCCAACAATGGGAACCGACACTGACTGAAGATCTTCAGCATTTATACTAGCCACCGAACCTGTAAGGTCACGTTTTTTTTGCGAACCATAACCAATGGCTACTACTTCTTCCAAGCCAACAGCATCTACCTGCATTTTCACATCGATACTCAACCGGCCATTCACCGGAATTTCCACTGTACGCATTCCCACGAATGAAAACACAAGAATTGATTTCTCATTAACATCCGTCAGGTTATAATTCCCATCCATATCTGTAACTGTTCCAACCATTGTTCCTTTTATCCGTACAGTTGTTCCGGGAATGGGTTCTCCCGCATCACTTGTAACTTTTCCTTTCACCGGATGCGATTTTTGTTGCTTAGCCGGAACATCATCATTCGACTTTGGATAAAGAACAATCCTTCGGTCGATTACTTTATAGCTTATAGGTTTATCCGAAAATAACTCATCCAGGATATCTTCAATATCCTTGTTTTCAATGTTCAAACTGACTTTTTCATCCAGTTTGATTTGCTGAGCATTGTAAAAGAAAACATAATCAGAGTTGTCTTCAATCATCTGAAAAGCCTCTTTCATCTTCAGATTGGAGTATTTTAAACTCATTTTACTTTGTTGAGAAAACACGCTTCCCGACACGTTTATCAAACTAATCAGGAAAATGAAGAAAGTTAGTCGCATAATTCGCCACAGTTTACTTATGTCCTCCCATGGAAGGCCATAACATTTCACCTTTTTTTTCATAAATTTGTATTGCTTAATTAATTAATAATGACTAGCATCAACTATTCGTTACATTGATTATTCCCGGGCAATGCTGGAACATTTCCCGGGTTTTTCTTTTATTTTCTTGTTATCCAAATCTCCCGCCCCTCTGTTCTGACATCAATCGGGATTGTCAAAGCTATGATTTCGAAGAGCTTCCCGATTTCCTCATTCTGATATACGCTCCCTGAATACACCTCATTTTCAAGACTGGAATCCTGAAAATGAATGCTCACATTGTACATACGTTCGAGTGTTTTAGACAATTCGACCAGCCGTAGCTTATCAAAGTAATATTCGCCTGTACGCCACAATGTTGAAAATTTTGGATCAACTGCTACAATCTGTTGCTGACGATCATTTTTACTATACAGCCATTTCTGTCCCGGGCTTAAGAAAACCGATTGATCCTGATCGAAATTGTCCCTGATTTCAATACTACCTTCCAGCAAAGTCGTTTCAGTGAACAAATCGTTTGCATAAGCACGAACATCAAACTGGGTTCCCAAAACATTCACATTCATATCACGTGTAATTACACGGAACGTTCGGGATTTATTCTTGGCAACATGAAAAAATGCTTCACCTTCCAACTCAACTTCCTGTATGCTATTATCATTGCTGAGATAATACCTTAGTTTAGAATCGTAATTCAGCGCAACAAAAGTTCCATCGGGTAAAGTCAATTCAGACTGTTGTTCCCTGGGTGTAGTAAATTCAATAACCTCAGATTGCATTTCGGAAGTTGTAAAGAAACCGGCCTGTCCGAACCAATATCCCCCCAATCCGACCAGTATTAAGACAGATACTGCAACTGCCATTCTTTTAACATTAAAGTCTAAATACTTACCGGGTTTATTCTGCCGAAATATTTCAAGCGATTCGTCGCGTATTTCATCAAAATCAGGTTTTGATCCCCCAAAAAACTCAGTTCGCTTAAACTTAAGCACGTAGCCAATAAGCCAGGCTAACTTTGAATCGGTTTCATGCTTCCCCGATTTTATATCGGTTAAAGAATCTTTCGTGATTCTTTTTTTGAATTTCGGATCAAATAAGTAATCGGAAGTTGTCTTTTTCATTTCCTGGAATATTGCATTCTACTCCTAAAAGTAAAAAACAGGAAAATATACCCTCCAGGAAAACATGCTGTATAACACATACTAGAGTTTCCGGGAAGACATTTCCAAAAGAAATAAAATGACAGTGTCTGAATCTGACTGAAGAATCGACTTTAATTTGTGGATAGCTTTTTGGATATTATTCCCTACTGACTGATAGTTTACCTGCATTACTTCAGCCACTTCTGTATTCGAAAGATTCTTGTAGAACTTTAAATAAACAGTCTCTTTTTGACGAGCCGGCAGTTTATTCACGGCATCGGCCAATAAATCCAGCTTAAGTTCTTTCTCAATCTCATCAACATCACTAGAATAACTCAAAAAAAACTCGTCTTGGATTTCTGCTTTAATTTCTTCTCCCCGATTTTTTTCCTTTCGCATATTTTCAAAAATTCGGATACGAAGTGACTTCAGCAGGTAAAACAAAATATTATCCGTGGGAGAAAGATTTTCTTTTTTTCGGGCCAGTTCGAAGAACAAATCCTGGATACTGTCGCGAATCATGTTCTCATTCATCGTAAACCGGTGTCCATATTCGAACAATTGCAAATGATAAGTATCGAAAATGTATGAGAATGCTTTCTCATCCCCTTTTCGAAACCGCTGCCATATTTCATAATCGACATTCTTTTGCATACTATGCACAACCAATCCCCACAGACAAAACTCT
>JBKDZK010000763.1:0-8372 GCA_047971205.1 Draconibacterium sp. | reverse complement strand
TTGTTGGCAGTAGTTGGTTTAAGTGCCAGCAGCTGGAGCGACACTGCGGCAGCCACCGGAATGGCAAGCATGGCCATATCCCTGCCCAAATGGCCTGAATCAGTAGATTTCCCCAACAGTTCGGTAACAAAAGCACCTGCAAAAACACCGGTAAGGTTCATTAAACCATAACCGGCTGCCCGGTGCCGCGGTGATACAAACTGACAAAGGATGGGCATGTTGTTGGCATCGAACATGCCGAACCCGATACCAAACAAAACTCCCCCGCCGAGAATGCCAATAAGTCCGTGACCGAATCCGAGCAACAGCAGTGACGGGATAAGCAAGCTCAAGCCGATGGCTCCGGTGTAAATTCGTCCGCGCAGGTTTTTCATGATCCAGCGGTCGGCCAGAATCCCGCCAAAAATCACTCCTACAAACGAAGAAGCGGCAATGGTAATAGTTGCCAGCGGACCTGCTTTTGACATGTCCATCCCCAGGCTTTCGGAGAAAAGTGTGGGTAACCAGTTTTTGGTGGCCCATCCCGGAAAACTGGGTGCTGCAAAATAAAAAAGGATCACCCAAAAACTCATGGTTCCCAACAGCATTCCCAGACTTTTGGTTACGGATGAAAAGCCTCTGATTTTTACGATTTTATTTTGAGTTGCAGGCTGTGAAGACGGTGCAAAGCGATCTTTTTTCTCGCGTAAAAAGAAAACCAGTACAAGGCTGTAGGCAATTCCGATCAAACCAAACGAATGAAACGCCGTTTGCCACGAAAACTGATGCGCCACTGTAGCTCCGAAGCCACCAATTGCCTGTCCGAAATACAAACCAGTCATGTGAATCCCTACTGCCAGCGAACGCGTACCTTCTTTGTGATAGTCGGCAATCAAGGACAGTGCTGCGGGAATGTACAACGCTTCGCTAATCCCCATTACGGCGCGCAGCACATACAAAACCTGGAAATTATTGGAATAACCCATCGACAGCGTAACAGCCGACCAAACAGCCAGGCTGCCAACAATCAGCCACTTGCGGTTGATCCGGTCGGCAATCAGTCCGGCTACCGGGCTCATAAAACCATATATCCACAGAAACACTGCCATTAAACGGCCAAAATTCTCTGCGGTTTCCAACTCTTTTATATCGATCATCATCGACACTTTCATGGTCGACAACATCTGCCTGTCCATATAATTCAACAGGGCTACCACCCATAAAAGTCCTACTACAATCCAGGGATATATTGATTTTACTTTGCTTTGATTCATATTCGTTTGATTTAATTCTTTTTATTGTTTATCCGTTGCTGTTGATTTTCTCCAGTGTTTTCCATACCTGGAACATACCGCGCGGAACGTGGAAACAGCCCTTCCATTTACCGCCTTTCAGGGTGAGCAGTACTTCGCCCCGGCGATTGAGGTAACCGTACCATTCGCCAAACTCAGCGTCGGCAAAATGCGACCAGGAATAGTCGTGTACTTTTTCGAACCAGCTTAAACATTCTTCGTTGCCGGTAAGCGCGTATCCTTTTATCAGCGTAATTAATGTTTCGATGTGCACCCACCAAAGTTTCTGGTCCCATTCCAGCTGTTGCGGCGGATTTCCCTTTATATCGAGGAAATAGAAAATACCGCCGTATTTTTCATCCCAGCCGTATTTCAGCGTTCGCAAGGCAATATCTACTGCTTTTTGTGCCAGCTCGGGTCTTTTTAGTCGTTCCGACAGGTCCATTATAAACCACATGGCTTCGATGGCATGTCCCGGATTTAACAGGCGCCCTTCAAAAGAGTCAGAAAAACTTCCGTCGGGATTTACATTTTCCAGGATCAGCCCCGAATCGGGCTGGTAGAACACCTCCATCACTTCGTGCAATACTTTTTCAACTGTACTCTCAACCAATTCGGGAGCCAGCAGATGCTCGATTTCCAGCGACAGGTTACACAGAATCATGGGCAGCGAAAAACCCTTTAACGGGCGGGTTCCTGACACCAACTTGTTGTAAGCTCCTTTGGGATTATCACTTCGCTTCAGGATATTCTGAAACGTATCTTTTGCAATAGCGGCAAACTCGTCACTTCCGGTGGCTTTGCTCAACTGTCCAAAGGCCATTGTAGCAAAGCAATCAGAAAAAATATTGTAAGGCAGCACCAGCGGTTGTCCTTCACGCGTGAGCGAAAAATACCAGTTCAGATGCCCGTCGTGCCCGTATTTTTGAAGAAACGCAGCACCGTCAAGGGCCATCTGCAACCATTCCGGTTTTTGCTCCACTTCGTTGTACAACTTTGAAAACATCCACACCTGGCGGGCTTGCAGCCAAATAAACTTATCGGTATCAAACACCTTTCCTTCCCGGTCTAAACAGGTGAAATAACCCCCAAATTCCCTGTCCGGCGAATTGGTTTCCCAAAAGGGAATGACTTTGTTTAAAAGCTCATTTTTATATTGTTCCGAAAGCGTTTTAATATCCATCTGCTGATTCATTTATTTATGAAAAATACTTACTCCAAATTGTCGCCGGACAAATCAGCAACGTTCACTTTTGGAGTACGCACACCCGGTCGGATTTCTCCGTTGGGAATGTATATCCTGTTGTTGAATTTTACCGCCAGCGTGGTTACCTGGGCCGGAAAAGAAAGTTCTCCCTCCTCCTCACATTCTCCTGTAAGCGTATTGTACCAAAACACCTGCCGGCTAAATCCTGGATGTCCTTCCAAATGTTTTATCTTCTGCTTGTTGACGGCTTCTTTTTCCTCCGGAGTTCCAGCGGCAGTTGCGGCGTTGATAAACTCTTCGGTTTTATTGTAAAGCTGACCGTTATCGCCACCAAAAAGTAAGATGTGATTTTTACCAACTGCAACGCCGGTTCCGGCGGCAAGAGTTACTGGTTCTTTTTGAGCATTGCTTATTTCACCTGCTGACTCCCACGATTTTTTTGAAGGCGAATATTTCCAAACCGAACTAAAAAAGGTGCTTAGTTCCGCGTCCTTACTGCGTCCTCCCACCACGTAAATACAATCCTCGTTTCCGTCCCACTGACTTACCACAACAGCGTTGGATACCGGCCGGGGCAAATCAGGCAGTTTTTCCCATTCGGGCATGTCTTTAGAAACATCGGCGCTATAAAACGACGACAGATTCCCTTCTGTTCCTGAACCTCCTGCGACATAAACCAGGGAACCAATTTTTACCGCTCCACTATTTGAAACAGCTACCGGAAAATCGGTCAGTGTACTGATTTGTACCTCGCCTCTGTCGATCTTCAGTTTTAATACGCCGGAAAGCGGCCCGTTCAGGTTTTCGCCACCAATGCAAATAAGCTCGCCGTTTACCGAAACACAGGCTGAATAGGCTAATGGAACCGGGAGTTTTTCACCGGCCACATGCCAGGCTGCCTCCTTCTCGTTCAGGTTGAAAAAGAAAATATTGTTGTAATACGTTTTGGTTCCTCCCTGCCAGGGCAAAGAATCCGGAAAGTTGGAACCTCCGGCCACTATCAGCATTTCTGAAGATACGCCGGCCAAAGCGCCTGCAAGCCCTTTTTGTTCCGTTTGCCCGGTGGCCGGCGGTATATCCGGTAAACTTCCCCAATTGATTTTCATTGCTGTATTTTTTTCACCGAAGGAGCACTGAAGAACAACTCCCCCCAAAAGGATGACTGATAAAACTTTTGCTTTTTGCTTAAAGCGTGCTGAAAAGTTCCTGGATTTGTAAGCTCTGAACATCTTTTTCAAACTTTTGGTATGCTTCATTGCTCATATTCTTTACGGGCAAACGGAATTCACCGCATTCAAAACCAATGTACCGCATGTAGGCTTTTCCGGTGGCAATTCCGCCGTATTTTCCCAACAAACGAATCATGCCGATTGATTGCTGCTGCAGCTTGCGGGCTTTTTCCAGGTCTCCGCGATCAAACGCATCAATCAGCTGGTAATACAGTGGTGCTGCATAGTTAAATGTACTTCCAACTCCTCCGCGCGCGCCCAGCACCAATGCCGATAACAGGTTCTCGTCGCGGCCCCAAAGCATGTCGTATTTACCATCAGCAAAGTGGATACAACTCAGAAAATCCATAAAATCTTCGTGGGTATATTTGATACCTGCCAGGTTGGGAATCATGTCTGAGGCTTCCTGCAAAAAATCGTACATAGAAACAAAGCATCCCGAGAGCACCGGAATGTGATAAAAATAGAAAGGCACAGCAGGAACTGCCACTGCTACCTTCGCACAAAACTCAGCCAACTGACCACCTGTACCCGGCTTAAAATAGTAAGGTGCCAGCATGGCAATGGCATCCACCCCGCATTCTTCCGAATGCTTCGCATTTTCAATGCACTCTTTGTAGGAAGTTCCCCCAATCAGGTTAATAATTTTGAGTTCTTTTTTATCAGAAGCAGCTTTTACCCACGCTTCTGTAATTTGCATTTTTTCTTTTTGCGAAAGAGAAACTCCCTCTCCGGTTGAGCCATTTACAAAAGCTCCAACCACTTTATTCTTTTCCAGCAATCTTACGTAGTCCGGAATTTTTTCAAAAACTACTTCTCCCCCGTTATCCATTGGGGTAAAAGGTGCTGCGATAAGGCCGTTAATTTTATTTGTCATAATTTATTAGTTTTTATTATCATCGCTTGTTCTTTCAGGCACAAGAATCAGTTTATTTGTATTATTCTATCTTACTCATTATCAAATGTCAGTCGAACAAATTTCACCCCATTTCGCCCGTTTTCATATGCGAGGCCAACACTGCCATCTTTCATTGTTGTCATTACCGAATAACCACCGGCCTGATCAATCAATTTTGCATTTCTCCATGTATTTCCTTCGTTAGAACTGCGCTTCACTGTTAAATTATCCCTTAAAGTGGCATCAGCACAATTGGAGAATAACAGAACATCTCCGGTTGTTGATGAAGAATAACTCATAATGTCTGCATTGCAAATCGGATCGACTAAGTTTGCATCATCCCACGACTTTATCACTTCTCCCGAATCGGTTGTAATGTGAATTTGCCGGCCTTTAAAAGTGCTTTTCCCCGACCGTGCATTAAACATGATAGTTCCGTCTTTTAATTCCACAATTTTACATTCATTCCCAAGCATTGAGGTGTTCTTCAGAAACCACGTTGCACCGTGGTCATCGCTTCCAATCATATAAAAATGATTTGGCGGATCAACCAGTGTATGCCTCATTTTACCATTTTTGAGGTACAAGCCTCCACCATTTGTTGTAAACCGTAATTGATCGTGAATAAGTTCGTCTAACCTTAATTCGGAAGAAATATCTTTATAATCGCTCCAGGTATTTCCATTGTCTGAACTTTCGTAGAGGAAGACCAGAAATTTGCCTTTATTTCCCATATGATCGTAAAAAACTGTAAACAGAAATATTTTACCCGTTTGCTGATCAACAATCATCGAAGCATCTGATATGGATTCACCTTCAGGAAAATCGGCTACAACTTTTGTATTGCTCCATGTTTCTCCATTGTCCGAACTTCTTTTTACAACGATATTGATATTTCTGTTATCACCTACATCCGACTCATCACTTACCCGCTGATCTGCTGCCATAACCAAATCTCCGTTAATTGCGGTTACCAGGGCCGGACTTCTAAATAACAATGTGTTTTCTGTGCCTGACTTAAATACAAATTGAGATTTAACAATTTTCGCCGGTTCTTCTCCTTCCCTGATCAAAGTTGCCCCCTGTTTCAGGTATCCAATAAGCCCGGTAACTGAATCTGCAATTTCTTCGCATCCCGCGATGGTATTAAAATTCCATTTTGCAATTAACTTTTCGTCGCTTTCATCAGATACTCCGTTAATTCCATTTGTTACCTCATTTTGTGTAAGTGCTGTTTTATAAAAACCGACATCATCGATTAAACCCGTTAGCGGTTTTTCCCCGTCCAGATTTTTTATCCCAAATAAAAGTGGCTGATCAGAAGAAATACTGCTTGTAGATTTTATGTCATGCGCTTTCTGGCCTTCCAGAACTCCATCAACATAAAGGCAGCTATAACCTTCGCCGCGGTTAAATACAAACGAAATATTATGCCAGTATCCGTCTGTCAATACCGTTGTAGTGTAGTTTGTTGATAATGCCAGGCCTGCATCGTCTTTAAAAGTCATTGCCAGATTACCGGTTGAATTGAAAAACAAATCAAAGCCTGACTTTGTACCTGAACGCCGGGTTAAAACCCTGCCACTTCCATTGGTAGAACAACACATTTTAAGGGAAACTGAAAAAGATTGGTCTGCTGCAACATTAAATATTGAGTTATTGGCAACCTGCATATAACCACCATTCTCTGTTACATCCAAACACAACTTACTTATTTCGGTTACCACGCTCGCACCGGGTTGAGCAATTTCGATTGTTTTATCGTCGGTAGAATTATATATACGAAAATATGCGCTTCTGGCACTTTCAGAAGTATTTTCATCCATTTTAACAGTAATTGTTGCGGAACCTGTTCCTGTTGTTGGAGTAACTGAACACCAATCAATTTGCTCATTAATATGCCACTGTCCTTCTGTTTGAACTTCTATTGTTGCTGAAAATGCTGCGTTATCAGTAGCCTCTATTTTTTCAGAAGAGACGGTAATCCCATATTCTTCAACGGTTTCTTTACAGGAAAACAATACCGTTAGTAGCAATAAAAAGCATATTATCTTGTTCATCGTACCGATTAGAGTTTATTCAATTATTCGTCTTTGCTTTCAAGTGATAAAGTTGCCCCATCCATCAATTCTCCGACAAGTCCGCTAACTTCATCAACCACTACCTCACTACCCAGTATTGTATTAAAATTCCATTTTGCGAATAGCTGGTCTGCAACCGGATCGCCATTAATGATAGCAGTTACATCGTCTTGTGTTAAAGCTTTTTTGTAAAAACTAACGTCATCTATTGATCCTGAAAAAGGATTACTTCCAGCCAAGTCTTGTACTCCGAACAGCAGCGGATCTGTAGAAGATATCTTGCTGGTAGATAGTGTTGAATGAGCTTTCTTTCCTACTTCCACCCCATCTGAGTAAACAGTACTATAACCTGCCGTTCTGTTAAAGACAATTGCAATATGGTGCCAGTTTCCATCAATTATGTTATCCGTATAATTCGTTGCTAATCCAACTCCTGAATCATCCTTTAAACTCATCGCTAATTTTCCGGAAGTATTAACAAATACCTCAAAACCAGACGTACTTCCGGAACGTCGATCGATAACTCTACCATCTGAATAACAACGTAGTTTTAAAGCAATAGAGAAAGATTCATCTGAGGCGATATCGAATATTGAATTATTCGCCACCTGCATGTAATCCAGGTCGCCTGTTAAATCCAGATATAACTCACTTATTACCGGAGGAACGTACTTACCTGGTTGAGCTACTTCAATTTTAGCATCGTTTGTAGAAGTAAACACATGAAAATATTGACTTCTGGCGCTTGCCGAAGTATTTTCATCTGCGTTAACTGATATTGTTGCCGGGCCTGTTCCTTCAGTTGGTGACATTGTACACCAATCTATTTGTTCGCTGACGTACCATTTGCCTTCTGTTTGTATATCAAAAGAGCTTGAAAATGCTGCGTTATCTTCTGCCTCTATTTTTTCAGTAGATATCGTAACTCCAATTTCATCAATGGTATCATCGTTACATGAAAATAAAGAAACGAACACGAATAAAATGAATACTGTCTTTTTCATAATTATTGAAATTTCAAATTCTAATTATATTTTTTTACTATACACCACGTATCGAAATAACTGCTAAAGCTTTTTAAATAAATCAGTAAGCAAAATCCTTTGAAAATAAAGCTCTTTCGTCCCTTCATATAAAATACCAATTGTTTGTTCATCGATCATTGTCATGCAGGAGTAGCCAAAACCTTTTGTTTCATAAATCTCTAACTGGTATTCGGTTGGCCAGGTGAGCCCATCGTCCAAACTGGCTTTAATAGTCATATTGGTACGAGATTGTTTATTATTGGGATTGGAAAAGAACAATACTTGTTTATGTTCTTTCCCCACTTTTACACTGGCACTGATGATGCTTGCCATGCAGTTTGGTTCGGGTAATGCTGAATTAGAAGAGGAATGAGTTTCCCATGTTTTACCCAGATCTTTTGTAATGGAGACTGCGCGGCCGTTTGCTTCTGACTTATCCTTTCGGTTGCGGTCGTCGCGCATATTCAGCATCAGGCATCCATCACTTAATTCCACTACCTGTGCTTCGGTGGTATTGGATTTGGCACCGGTTCCAATGTGCCAGGTTTCGCCCTGGTCCTTGCTGTAAACAATGGTGGAGTGACAGGTAAACTGCCCGCCATCGAGCGATTTTTCACCAACATCCGCTTTAAACTGAGCGGGAAAAACAAGGGTGCCGTCT
>JBKDZK010000762.1:0-1761 GCA_047971205.1 Draconibacterium sp. | reverse complement strand
ACAAGGAAGAAAACGTAGACAACAATGAAAAGTATCTCGAACTTGCCTGCCGCCAGTGGCTGTGGTTCGATCAGTGGTTTGAGCTCGACCAGTATCAATACCTGAAAAAGATTGGTGATGATGCAGCTCTGGTACAGGAACGTCCGATGGCTTTTTTTGAAGGATCGGGCTATACAGAAAAGATCCATCCCCCGTGGGCGGAAGGCTGGATATGGTCGGGCGATCAGGGAATGCTGGTAGCCGCCCTGGCCGACATGCTCGCCATAAAAGACGATGCAGCAAACTGGCTAAGTTACAACAACATCGACTCGGGATTTAAAGCACTGGCATTTGAAAGCAAACTGAGAAACTACATCCGGCGAATAGCCAACGGAGTAAAAGAGGCCCTGATTTTTCCAAAAGACCAGATCTTTCGCGAAGCTCCCTGCTACTCAAGCTTTGGTCCGGTTCACGGAAACGACTACCTCGCCGGTCGCGGAATAATGCTGCGTTACCTGGGGCAACCGGACATTGCAGCACTGCTGAATGTTGATTTGAGCGAGAATATAAAAGCGACTGCCAACGCACTCTGGGAGACCCGCGATCCCCAAAACAACCAGTTTCAGCCCGAATTTACCACCCCGGAAAACGACCGCGAATACATTCAGTATTTTAAAAGCAAATGGGGACTGGCTGATGATGTTATCAAATGGGACATTGAAAAAATGGCGACTCAAAACCGATACGGAGTTTGCCAGTCCGTTGGCCTCGACATGTTCGGGGCATTAATCCGTAATACAATGAAAAACTAATATGAGAAAACTGATTTTTACTGCTTTACTTCTTTTCCTGGCGCGAGCCGCCTTTCCGCAAAACCACCCCGACCAGCTGTTTTTTAAAGACCGTCTTCAACCCATTTCTGAAGAGAACATTTTTAAAACCGAAGACTATTATAACTGGTGTAGTTCCATGGTAAAAGGCGACGACGGGAAATACCATCTTTTCTATTCGCGCTGGCCTAAAAAATATACGTTTCTGAGCTGGCTCACACATTCCGAAGTCGCGCACGCTGTTTCTGATTCACCCACCGGGCCTTGGAAATACAAGGAAACCGTGCTGCAAAGCCGTGGCAAAGGCCACTGGGATGCCATTACGGTGCACAATCCGAAAATCAAAAAATTTGGAGATAAATACTACCTCTACTACGTATCTACCAATATGGGAGACCACAACTACAGCGAAGCAGAACTGATCGAAACTGCCCGTGTCGGGTATAATCACCCGAACTGGAAAAATTACCTGCGCCCCAACCAGCGTACGGGTGTAGCGGTAGCCAACTCTATCAATGGCCCGTGGACACGCATGGACCAACCGCTGATCGAACCTTCCGGACCTATTACAACCCTCACCGTGAACCCGGCCATCACCCGGGGGAAAAACGGAAAATTCTACCTCATCGTAAAAGGTGACAAACCCAACGAAACGCGCTTCATCCGTAACCAGGCCATTGCCGTATCCGACTCGCCCACCCGCCCCTTTGCGATGCAGGACACTTCGGTAATTGATTATGTTGATACCGAAGACCTGTCGATGTGGTACGACGCTCGGCGGGATTTTTTTTTCGGTGTTTTCCATGCACATTCCTTTATCGGGATGGTAAGTTCGACGGATGGCACTAACTGGATGAATGCCACCGAATATGTCCTGACACCAAAAAATCTACCTATGAAAGATGGCTCGGAATTGGTTCCCGTCCGTTTGGAGAGCCCCTTTATTTATGCG
>JBKDZK010000761.1:0-9203 GCA_047971205.1 Draconibacterium sp. | reverse complement strand
TTTCTTGCCTCCTCATCAGGAGCATCGGCATATTTCTTCACCTCATCGGGATGAATCATGCCCGGCTGCGGGAATACCAGCTGGTAATTGGAATCACTCTCATAGTTTTTCCAATCGATGGTATTTAGTACATACCGCGTTGCCAGAAAACGATACACTTCAATAAAAAACTCCCGGTCTTTAATATGTGTCAGTTCAATGCCGTGCTTCTTTAGTGTCTGAACGATTTCGCGAAATCCTTTCAGACCGGAATAATGCTCTTTGTCCTTAAAAATGGCATCGTCTTCGTAAAAGAATCCGGAATACTTCGGGTAATTATTGTGTAATCGCTGAATCAGTCCGGGAGGCAGGAGATTTTCATTTTCGATGGTGCGAACTGCTTCCGACCCGAGGTGATATCTTTTCACCATTTGCTGAATATCAGAAAGATTGACCTTTGTTTTAATTTCTTTTGAGTTCATACAGATTTAAGTTCCGATTATGATTTATATGCTGAATAATGGCAGGCGGCTACCACCCGCAGGTTATGTAAACCCCGGTTACCGAATTCCGGCGATCCCGTTTATGAATCAATCAGAAACTATCAGGAAAAGACACCGGTATTCAAAAACCGGAAGTTGATTAAAGCAGAATAAATGCACTAGCTGCGGCTGCAGCTAATGTGAAACCGAATCGTCATCGAGACACTCTGGCATCCCGGGATAGAAAAACACCGGACAATAATACGATTGTACCATAGCCCTAAAGTTAACAAATGTGATTGACACAAATTCTGACAACAAACATATTTCACAACATCTACCCAAATACAAATCCAAAAATTTTCACCACCTTTAATGCAGATTAAATAAACAACGGCACCGGAAAGAAACCGGCAATACTGTTGGCATTAACGACGTGACAAGAAGATTAAAATGAAGAAAGTTTTGTTATTGGGAGCCGGAATGGTTGCCAAACCGCTGGTCGATTATCTTTTGAACCATCAGATTCAACTAACCATAGCCACCCGAACCGCAGAAAAAGCCGCAAAACTGATTAACGGGCGCGGGAACGGGAAAGCTGTTTTGTGGACAGTTGACGACATGCAAGCACTAAGTTTGCTGATTGCGGACCACGACCTGGTCGTTAGCCTGCTTCCCTACACCTACCATGTGGCGGTGGCAAAGCTTTGCGTAAAGCATCAGAAAAACATGCTTACCACGTCGTATGTGTCCGAAAAAATGAAAGCGCTGGATAAGGCCGCCAAAGAAGCTGGTATTCTTCTTTTAAATGAAATGGGGGTTGATCCGGGCTTTGACCATATGACTGCCATGCGCATTATCGATAAAGTACGTGCAGAAGGCGGAAAAGTAAAAGGGTTCTATTCGTTGTGCGGAGCCTTGGCTGCTCCTAAAGAAGCCGACAATCCTTTTCGCTATAAATTTACGTGGTCGCCCCGGGGAGTGATCATGGCCGGCAACAACAGCGCGAAATACCTAAAAAACGGGACTGTTGTAGAAGTTTCATCGAACGACTTGTTTAAACAGCCGCTGAAAATTGACTTCCCGGAGGTAGGCGAAATGGAAGTGTACCCCAACCGGGATTCCTTGTCGAACATTGACATTTACGGGCTGAAAAATATCGAGACCATGTACCGCGGTACTTTACGCTACAAAAACTGGTGTGAGATTATAGATGCCTTAAAAACACTGGGAATGTTGAGCTACGACCGAAAAAGTTTTGACGGAAAGACATACAAAAAAGCAATGGCACGCGAACTTGATGTTTATCCTGCAAATATGAAAGAAAAAGTAGCAGAACGCCTGAATCTTTCCATCAATAGTCCGGCAATTGTTGCGATGGAATGGCTGGGACTATTTAGCGATGACCTGGTAAAAATAAATGAAGGATCGCCGTTTGATTTAACCACGGATCGAATGCTAAAAAAAATGATGCTGCCGCAAGGAGCGCGCGATATGGTAATTATGCTACATGCATTCCTGGTTGAAAATGCGGATGGAAGCAGGCAGGTGATCAAATCGCGTCTTCTTGACTTTGCCACGGCAGAAGACACATCCATTGCCCGAACGGTAGGACTGCTGGCAGGAATTGCAGCCAAAATGATCCTCGAAGGGAAATTCAGCGAAAGGGGTGTACACATTCCTACTTCAAAAAGCATTTACGAGCCGGTTCTTGAAGAACTGCAAAAGCTTGGAATTGCCATGAAAGAAGAATGGGGATTACCCGAAAATGAAATGTTGTAAATTACCTGGTAAACAATAATGATCAGGCCGGCATTCCTAAAAAACCGGCCATGCCGGCGAATAAGCCTGCAAAGATCATAACAATAAACATTAGCACATAGAGTGCAAGAGCAACAATCATTAAAATACCGATAAAACGGTAGTGCGCTTTCAGGTTTTGAAATGCTGACGACAGTTTTTCCTGGCTCTTGTACTTTAGCGCTTGTTTAATCCGCGAT
Source organism: Draconibacterium sp. (assembly GCA_047971205.1). Lineage (GTDB taxonomy): Bacteria > Bacteroidota > Bacteroidia > Bacteroidales > Prolixibacteraceae > Draconibacterium. Next base: position 6,742 of record JBKDZK010000761.1, on the reverse strand, counting down.
GAAAACCGGAACAGATAAAGAATTGGCAAAAAATAAACAGCTCCCATCACCACGTAAATCAATCCAAACAGAAAAGTAGGAAACGGAAAATCCGGACTGCCTCCTAAAGCCGCCGACGGTAAAAATGCAAAAACGATACTCACTACAAATCCGACCATCACAATCAGACCCACAAATACAAAGCCCAGGATGGATAAGAAACTGCCCCATTTCCCGGCTTCTGTCAGGTGCGCGTTTATATCGCCAGTAATTTCCAGGTTTTTCACCTCTGGTTTTGCCTGTTCACTTTCCGTTGGAAGAATTTGTTGCTCCAGATTTTCGTGATTTTGGTCTTCGCTTTGCGGAGCCATTGATTCTTGATTTTCTGTGTTCATCGATGCGTGTTTTTTTCAATTCAGGTTTAAATGTAACATTTATTGTAAAGTATCTGTGGAAAGCGGGTAATTTATATCAACTCTTTTCCGGCGTTTTAGGAAACAAGCAGTAAAAAACTGGCAAGCAATGTAATTGCCATGTTTATTTTCCGGAAAGCATTCACCGAGAATAAAGTGTTCAGACGTTTCCCCACAATGGTTCCAAGCAGCAGGATCGGAACAAAAACGAGAGCCATCTTTAACGATTTCATGGTCAACAAGCCCGTTTGAATGTAGCCCGCAATGGCAACAACTGCTGTAACAATGCTAAACCATGCAAATATTTCGCGAAAACCACGGTTATCTACTCTTGATATATTCAGAAACAAGGCAAGCGGCGGGCCACTCACCGATATGGCTCCCGTGATAAAACCAATAAGGGAGCCTGCCAAAGAAAAAGCAATGGGAGGCAATTTTACCTCGGGCAGTTTTCGCCACGAAAAAAGGGTAAGTACAATAAATACGAGCCCGGTAATATGTACCAGCGCCTGCTCCGAAACGGTTTTGAGCGCCATCACTCCCAAAACGGTAAACAGCCCGCCACTCACAATCAGCGACTGATAGGGACGTGTTACCAGTCGGTGTTGTTTCTTCTGCAAAACAATGAACAGCGATGCAATCAGGTTACAAATCATCAACACCGGAATAATTTCGCGAGGAGGATACCAGGCCATAAGAACCGGCAAAGAAACCAGCGCAAAACCAAAGCCTGTTACTCCTTTCAGCAAACTCGAGAACACAATAACCAGTACAACCCAAATACTCATACCCAATCAGTTAAAAGTGAAATCCATTTTACAAACTCAGCATTAACAGCGATGCAACCGAGGTTAGCCCCCATAAAGAAATTCCCAATGCAAAGCTTTTCACACCCGACTGCTTCATCTCGCGGTACGATATATTGGAACCGATCAGGAAAAGCGCGACCATCATTCCACGCTTTCCGAGCCAGCTAAAATGTGAATAGGTAGAAGCAAAAGCCGGAAATAAGTTGGCAAAACCAATGGCAAGCACAAAAAACAGAATAAACCAGGGGAAACGGATCGATTTCCGCGAAGTGTTTTTGCCAAGCAGGGCTAGCACAATGGAAAGCGGAATAATCCAAAGGGCCCGGATCAGTTTTACGGTGGTGGCAACCTGCAGTGCCTTGTCGCCATAAACAGCACCCGCCCCCACCACCGAACTGGTGTCGTGAATCGCAATAGCCGCCCAGTTCCCAAAGGTTTCCTGGCTTAACGCAAGCTTCCATCCAACCAGGGGAAACACCAACAGCGCCAGGCCGTTTAAAACAAACACAACAATCAGCGCAAAGGAATTTTGGTAATCTTTGCTGTTCAGGATCGGAGCAACAGCGGCAATCGCACTTCCGCCGCATATGGCAGTACCGGAAGCAATCAGCAACGAAATGTTTTTCTCGACCTTGAACAGCCTCCCCAACAGGATTCCACAAATCATAACCAGGGTAACGGAAACCGCTGTATGGAGAAAACCGCTTTTGGAAGCGGCAAGCACTTCTTGCAAACTCATTCCAAAACCCATCAGCACAATCGAAACCTGCAACACTTTAGCGGTGTACTTGCCCGCACTGTCCGATTTTATCCCTAAAGCGGAAAGCAAAATGCCCGTTCCGAGTGCAACCACAGGTGAAACAAAAGGCAAAAAGCAAACAAAAATAATTACGGTATATAACCAGCTTGTTTTTTTGATTTTATTATTCATATCAAGAACTTTTGACACTGCAAAAGTATCTCCACATCATAATCAAATCAAATACTAAATAATTATACAGAATAACTAAAAATTATAATGAAGCAGAAAGTTTTCAAACAATTCTACCTGTTTGCTTTCGTATCCCTGCCGCAGTGCGATCCTGAATTTCCGGGGAATGGAAATACCCGCAACATTAAGTCTTATCAGGCTATTCAGGTATAGTTCGGTGGTAGCGGCTTTTTCTGAAATAACCGCGATTCCGTCAAAATCCTGCAGAAAATTTTTAATGGATTCGGTACTCCCCAAATGTACGACTGTGTTCAATCCGTTAAAATCAATATTTTGCTTTTCGAGTGTCCTTTTTATTATTTCCAACGTACCCGAACCATGTTCGCGAAGCACAATCGGGAACTTGGTAAAATCTTCAACGCTGATGTTTTTTCGCTTCGCATACACGCTTTTGGCACCTGTAACCACAATTAGCTCATCATCCAGAAAACTCTTGTACCGGATTCCCGCCAGTGACGACTCGTTCTCCACCAATGCCACATCCAGCTTGTTCTCCAACAGTAGCTGCTCCATTTCCAGCGAATTACCGTTTAAAAGGTGAATCCTGATTTTGGGGTAGCGTTTATGAAACGAAGCAATCACCCGGGGGATTACGTATTGCGAAATGCTGGAACTTGCACCGATGATAAATTCGCCGGAAACCGTGTTGTTCAACTGTCCTATTTCAAAGCTAAGATCGCGGTAAAGCTGTTCGACTTTTTTGAGCGAGTTGTAAACTGTTTTACCGGCGCGTGTTAGGTAAATTTTATTTCCCTTCCGCTCAAACAAGCCAATGTTGTACTTACTTTCCAGCTCTTTTATGTGCCTGGTAACTGCCGGCTGGCTGATGTGCAGCTCTTCAGCAGCTTTTGAAAAGCTCAGGTTTTCGGCAACAGCAATAAAAACACTATCTCTGTAATCCATGTCGATACTTTATTTTCAGGAAATATCCCGCAGCCATAAAGATAATCAATCTGCTCGGCGGAAAGTGCTGCCTCCACGGTCTTTGATCTGGCTGGATTGCGATTTATTCGGTCTGGCTGAAAGAAGAACTCAAACAAAACCAGGGTAACAACCGGAATTATAAGCAATAATGACAAAGTAATTTTCCAATAACTTCTTCTCTGTTCACGTTCGGTCTCCTCCCTGTTTTTGGCTTTTATCTCAGCCAGTTTTTCGGCCGAAACTTTTTTAAAAGATACCTGAGGATTACCTGAATACCGTCTGTTTTCGGTTTTTGTCCAATCCTGGTATGCCTTGTGCTTGGGCCGTGCATTGGCCCGCAGCGACTGGATCATTGCTAAAACGGAACCACCAAAGCTCATGTGTTAAGATGATTTTAAGTGATAAAGCAAACTCTCAACCTTGAAATTACGTTAATTTCTCTTCGATCCGAAATTCCCTGCTGATAATTCCATTAGCTTTTAATGCGGCTTTAAAACCTTCGTTCATCATTCGTCCCAGACACATCGGGAAATCGAGCAAAGCCGGATAATTGCTTTTATCAAAGGATTTTGCCGGAAAAATAGATCTTTTTTAACAGATATTCAATGGGACTGGCAATATATACCCAAAACAAATAACTTTTCGGTTTTTTCACTCGTTCTTTTTCCCTTTTTCTATACCAAAATTTTAAACCGTAGCTACGGCTATGCGTGAAAATTTTGACTTGAAAAAGAAAAAAACATATTCGTCAAAATTCCCGAAAAGCTATCTGCATTGAGTATAATTACGAAAACAAAATCATTTAAAAGTCAACACCTTACCTAATCCACTCATACTCCGAACAGGCGAAAATACCTGGAGGCAAGATTTACATGGAATGAGAGCCCCGCGAAGATCAGGCCCTTAAACGAGATAAAATAATGTTCACGAAGGGATTAGCCTCTTTTTAAACATTTCATTTGACATGACGGCTTATGACGGAAGGGTTGGAAGTGTTGACGTAGGGATTAATCTTCGTTATTTCGTTTGTAACCGATTTGCCTCCTGGGCTCCGGTTTTTCCTGTTTCTCCATCAGCTCGTCAAGATAGCTAAAGACCAGTTCTATGTTCTTGTCCTGGTTAGCAAGCTTCTTCTTGATTTCTTCGATATCAAGTTTCATGCTCAGGCTGTCTGTCAATGCTTCACGGATTTTAGTAAATATTCGCATAATCTGTATGTTCACATTGATAGCCCTGTCGCTGTTAAGTATCCCGGACAACATTGCACCTCCCTGTTCTGTAAATGCGTATGGCAAACTTCTTGTCCCTCCCCAACTTGATGTTCCAAATTGGAATATCAAGTTGTCAAACTCTTCTTTGGTGAGTTGGAACATAAAATCTTCAGGGAAACGCTTTATGTTTCGTTTAACAGCTTTATTCAGGTTCCCGGTTAAAACGCCATATAGTTCTGCCAAATCCCTGCCAAGCATCACTTTTGTTCCCCTGATAAAATATATTTTGTTACTGATAAGTTCATCCGGCAGTATTATATTTTCGTTCTTTTCTTCGGTCATTTGGTTGTAACTTTATCGATTACTAAAATAATGTTTTAAAACTTGAGGTAGCTAATTATGACCTCCAATTTGTTCCGACGGATGGAACTTCTCTAACTTCTTCTGTAGGTTATCCAGTTGGTTTAACTGGCACCTTTCGGTAGAACTTACACATTAATGCCCGGCAAAATATTGCACCTGCCGGAAGCGTGGCAAATTTCGTTACTTCAATGCTTTTTCAAAAAAACACGAGAGGGAGACTGTCCAGAAAGGGATTAGCCTCTTTTTAAACATTTCATTTGACATGACGGCTTATGACGGAAGGGTTAGATGTGTTAACGTACGAATTAATCTTCGTTATTTCGTTTGTAACCGATTTGCCTCCTGGGCTCCGGTTTTTCCTGTTTCTCCATCAGCTCGTCAAGATAGTTAAAAACCAGTTCTATGTTTTTATCCTGACTAACAAGTTTCTTTTTAATCTGCTCTATATCCAGTTTTAAACTTAGATTGTCCGTCAACATTTGGCGCATTTTTACAAAAACCTCTATGATTTTGATGCTCATTTGTGTTGCCCGTCCACTTTTCAAAACATTGGCTAATTGCAATACTCCATGTTCGGTAAAAACATACGGAAGTGATCCGCCGAGGTGTTGTCTGGAAGGTATCGCATTTTGCGATACCATGGCTTTAACCTCTTCATTTGTAAGCTAGAACATAAAATGCACCGAAAACTTTTCTGCATTCCTTTTTACCTGTTCCCTTAAACGGATAGACTTAACTTCGAAGAGTTCTGCCAGGTCACGGTCAAGCATTACTTTTTCACCCCTGATAAAATATATTTTACTGGTGATAACTTCATCCGGCAGTATTATACTCTTGTCCTTTTTCTCTTCGGTCATTTGATTGTTGGTTAATCAGTTGCTAATGTAATATTTATTAAACTTGAAGTCACAACTTGCGACATCATGCTTGCTTATTCAGCAGTTGTAACTTCTCAAGTCTTTTCTATTTTTTTATAGGGTGTTCGCTACTTCTGTTTGTTTAACCGCGCAAAATAATCGATAGAGGCACGTTTTACATGCGGAGAAAGAAGGATGGTTGAAATTACGGTGGGGAACGCCATCAGCGCAAAAGCAATATCGATGAGTCCGATAATGACACGCAGGTTCGACACCGCCCCGATAATGATCACCAGCACAAACACATAAACGTACAGATGCTGGTATTTTGCCCCCGCCACAAACCCCAGGCATTTTACACCGTAGTACGGAAAGGCAAACATGGTTGACATGGAAAAGAAAATAACACAGATTACCAGGATGTATTTCCCAACTCCGGGAATGGCCGAATCAAAAGCCTGTGCGGTAAGCGTAATTCCGTCGGCATTGCTTACCAGCCAGGTATCGGTAATAATCAGTGCCAAGGCGGTCATGGTACAAACGATAATGGTATCGATAATGGGCCCCAGCATTGCCACCAGACCCTCGCGAATGGGTTCGTTGGTTTTGGCAGCACCGTGTGCCATCGGGGCTGTACCCAGCCCGGCTTCGTTGGAAAAAGCTGCGCGACGTACCCCGGTGATAATCACTGCTCCAACAGCGCCTCCCAGTACCGCATCTCCCGTAAAGGCATCTTCAATAATGGTTTGAAAAGCCGGGATAATATGCGCCGGATGAGAGAAAATAATGTACAAAACAGTTACGGTATACACCACCACCATGGTGGGTACCAAGCTACCGGTAACATTGCCAATTCGTTTGATTCCGCCAATAACAACTATTCCAACGATGATTGAAATAACGACTCCGGTGACCAGGTCGCTGCCGAACGACACCGGAATATTGTTGGGGACCAACAGCACGTCGCGAATCATTTGGGTAAGTTGGTTGGCCTGAAACAGGGGTGAAACCCCCACCATGGCCATTACTGCAAAGAACACCGCCACGGGTTTCCAGTTCCTGCCCAGACCTTCAGTTATGTAGTACATCGGTCCTCCCTGAATTTCTCCCGCAGAATCTTTGCCACGAAACATCACTGCCAGTGAACAGGTAAAAAATTTGGTACTTACTCCCAGCAAGGCAGAAACCCACATCC
>JBKDZK010000760.1:0-4611 GCA_047971205.1 Draconibacterium sp. | reverse complement strand
TTTACACAACGTTTAGGACAAGACGGGTTTGGAAAAAATAGCTATCTTGAGCAAGTTCTAAATCTGGCAAAATTAAGGTTATATTCGGGAAAAAAGATAAAAGGCCAGAAGTTTGAACCATTAATTTTAGATGAGTAGCAAAATGGGCCATTCAGATAAACTTATTTTAAACGAATTAAAGAAACACAATGAAAAAGTCTTTGAAACCGTTTTTGACGAATTCCATCAACCACTGTTGAAATTTGCCGAGCATGTTGTTTTTAACAGAGATGTTTGCGAAGACATTGTTCAGTCAGTATTCATATCGTTATGGGAAAATGCCGGTTCCATCGAAATCCAAAAATCATTAAAATCATGGCTTTACCAGGCCGTACGGTATAAGGGACTTACCTATCTCCGGAACCTGAACATTAAGGATAAACACAAATTGATCTACCTGGAACACGAGATCTCGGAAATGAAAGAATCCGAAATGTACGATACTTCGGAGCTGACGAAAAAAATAAATACGGCCATTGAATCACTTCCTGCCGAGATGCAAAAAATTTTCCGATTGAAATATCTTGACGAACTGAAAGTAAAAGATACAAAGATTGCGAGCGATGGGAAACGTCTCGAGTATCATGCTGAAAAAAAGAAGGAAACCAAAAAAGCAGAAATCATTTACAACACCTTAAAAGTACCACGAGGTGGCCAGTTCTTCCTAATACTGTCGGACAGTACCCGCGTATGGTTAAATTCAGAATCAGAACTACGGTATCCGGTTACTTTTCCTAACGAAAAACGAGAAGTTACGCTAATTGGTGAGGCCTACTTTGAAGTAACCAAAAACATTAAACAACCATTTATTGTACACTCAGAAAAACAACAAATTGAAGTCTTGGGCACATCCTTTAATGTTACGGCGTATAGGAATAATGAATTTATACGAACAACCCTCATTGAAGGAAGGGTTAAAGTTAGCAGTACGGATTATGAAACATACCTCGAACCTTCTTACCAGGCACTTGTTAATTCTCAAAACGGGCACACAACAAAACAGCTTGTAAAAACAGAATTATACACAATTTGGAAAGACTGAAATTACTATTTCTAGAACGAGAGGGTCGAAACCATCCTTAAAACCATTTCGCGGTGGTACGATTTTGAATACGAATTCCAAAACCAGGCCGCCAAAGCAATACAGTTTACTGGAAGCATCAGCAGAGAACAGAGAATCGAAACCATATTCCAAATCATTAAAGAAACTCAACAAATTAAAATGATTATATATGATAAAAAGCTTGTGATTAACTAAAAAGCGGCAGATGCTGACTCCATCTACCGCTTAAAAAATGTTAAAATCAACCAAAGATTAATTCCAAATCAAATTTATGAAAAAAAAAGAAGTAAAAGCTTTCCTTTTACGGGGAAGCGGTTTGTTACGTATGAAAATTACAGTATTATTTGTATTTCTTTTTGTAATGCAAGGCTTCTCAAGCGTGTATTCGTGTGTCCAGAGACACGGAAAATGTGATGGGAGAGCTCGATAGTCCTCAAAAAGCTTCGTTGTTTGTTAGCTATTACCCGGCATTGAGCATAGACAGGACCCCCCGGATAAAAACGTACAACAAAGAGTGTTGGCTGGAACTGGTCTCGATGAGCGAAGACTATTACAAGTACCAAAGAGCCTACATCAACCAGGTGGTCAATCTCAGCAATCCGTTTTCGTCAACGGTCGGAGCTTATACAAACATTGAAAACGGTGTGGGCATTTTTGCCGGCTATCACCGCCAGATGGTCCATTTTTACGATTTTTGAAACCTCACACCAGGCTATTGGTTTCCGTATCCGGGAAAATAATAGCTGGCTTAAAGTTTTTTGCCGCTTCAAAGTCCATCAGCGCATAAGAAATAACGAGCACCACATCGCCAACAACTACTTTTCGAGCAGCCGGCCCGTTGAGGCAGATAATGCCCGAGCCGCGCTCGCCTTTTATTACGTAAGTTTCTAAGCGTTCGCCATTGTTGACGTTCACCACCTGTACTTTTTCGTTTTCTATCAGGTTGGCAGCATCCATCAAATCCTCGTCGATAGTAATGCTGCCCACGTATTGCAGGTTGGCTTCGGTAACGGTTACCTTGTGTATTTTAGATTTACAAACTTCAATTTGCATAGCCTTCTGTTTACAATAGGATGTTGTCTATTAATCGGATTTTACCGCAATAAACTGCTATGCAAGCGATTTTTCCTGGCGCTTCCTCCCAATTTTTGACTGGTTGCAGTTGTTCGGTATCCACAATCTCGAAATATTCTGTTTCCAAGAACGGGTTCTTGTTTATTTCGCCGGTTGCCCAGCATTTTAGTTCTGTTACGGATTTTTGCGGACTCAGTTCTTTTACCTTCAACAAAGTTTTTGATATTACGGCCGCATTCTCCCGCTGTTCTGTACTTAACAATTTGTTACGCGAGCTCATGGCCAGGCCATTTTCTTCACGTACAATGGCGCAAGGCACTATTTCGACCGGAAGTTGCAGTTGTTTTACCATACTTTTAATAATGGCCAATTGCTGAAAATCTTTTAGCCCAAAGTAAGCCTTGTGGGGCTTTACTATTTCGAACAAGCGGCTAACTACCTGTGCCACACCATTAAAATGCCCCGGCCGGAACTGGCCTTCCATCACTTCCCCCAGGCTCCCGAAGCTAAACCGGCGTTTGTCCGGCTCTGGGTATATCTCTTTAACGTCGGGGGCAAATACGAGGTTACAATCCGTTGCGGACAGTAGTGCCATATCGGCCTCCAGGTTGCGCGGGTAGCGTTCCAGGTCGCCCGGATCGTTAAATTGTGCCGGATTTACAAAAATACTAACCACGGTAAAACCGTTCTCGGCCACGGCCCGGCGCACCAACGACAAATGACCTTCGTGCAAGGCCCCCATGGTCGGGACAAACCCGATGCCTACAGAACTTTGTAAAGCCCTTGTTTCAACCTGTAAATCGGCAATAGTTGTTACCCGCTTCATCAATTAACAATTATGGAGGACATATCCCTGTCCTTACATTTCCTCTTCCTGTTTTTCGGCTGCAAAGTAAATAATATTCGGCTGAAAACAGTATAAAAAATGGGGCACAGGGACATTCACGACCACTTGAAATTGAATATTAACTTTATTTTTATTAATTTTGCACCCTGTTTTAACTGCACTAATTTTCGATGGAAAAGAAAAGAATCCTTTATATTTCGCAAGAGATTACCCCTTATTTACCCGAAAGTGAAATGTCTGAAATTGCCCGGTACCTGCCGCAGGGTGTACAAGAAAAAGGCAGGGAAATCAGGACTTTCATGCCCCGCTACGGTTGTGTGAACGAACGCCGAAACCAACTGCACGAAGTTATACGCCTTTCGGGGATGAACCTTGTGATTAACGACACCGACCACCCGCTGATCATCAAGGTTGCCTCGATACAGGCTGCACGTATGCAGGTATATTTTATCGATAACGAAGATTATTTCCAGCGCAAGGCCCTGCTGGCCGATGACGAAGGGAACGAATTTGGGGACAACGACGAGCGGGCCATATTTTTTGCCCGTGGCGTACTGGAAACGGTAATTAAACTGCGATGGGCCCCCGACGTTATCCATTGCCACGGATGGTTAACCTCGTTAGTACCCCTTTATATCAAAAAGTATTATTATAACGATCCGCTGTTTAAAGACTCCAAAGTAGTCTATTCTGTTTACGACGACGGGTTTAAAAATACGCTCAACGGCCAATTCAACAAAAAACTACTGCTCGAAGGCATCGACCCCAAAGAGGTGAAAACACTTGACGACCCCACCTATATAAACGTGAGTAAACTGGCTGTTACATACTCGGATGCAGTAATACAGGGTACACAGGAAATCGATGCAGAAATTGAAGGTTATATTAAGAAATCGGGTAAGTTATTCCTGGGGCATCAGCCTAAAGACACCTACATCGACGCATATAATGAGTTTTACGACAAAGTGTAGTGTGCACTCCTGCATTGTTAAAAGTTCACAATAAATTTCAAAAAAATCAAATTACGTATTTTTGCCCAAAAGCTTTCGCTGTTTTTTCCTACGTTTGTAGCTTTCGGAAAACAGGAGAGGCAAAATTCAAAAAGCAGAAATTAGTGAAAACGAATATCAATCAACTTTGGCAATGGACGGCGGGCATACTGGTATTATTGTTCATTCTGGGAGCATGCACCGATGAAAACGAACTGGGGCTGGAAACCCTTCCCGGCAGAGACCTTATCAATGTAAAAACCAGCACGGTAAAAGAGGATATCAAAGCCTATATCAATAACGAATTTGGGATTGTTGCCAACCAGGTAGACAATATCCTGCTGGGCAGTTTCAACGACCCTTCGTTTGGCAACACAACGGCAAGCCTGGCCGTGCAGTGCAGGCTAAACTATTTCCCTGATTTTGGGACAAACCCAGTAGTCGATTCCATGTTTCTGTACCTTTACTACTACGGCCTTTACGGCGATACCGTTACCGAGCAAACGATACGGGTTTATGAAATGCTCGACGATTTGAAAGCCGATACTTTCACCTATATCCAGGATATTAACCTAAAGGGTATGGCATCTACCTATGCC
>JBKDZK010000759.1:0-4146 GCA_047971205.1 Draconibacterium sp. | reverse complement strand
CTACAATGCTGTTGATGATGATTTGCAACCTGCGTTTTTTCATCCCCTTCATTTTCTGAAGCAGCAAGTCAATGGCCAGGTGTTCGTTTTTACCAGCCACGTAGGCAGAGCCGAGCAGGCCAACCCAAATCAGCAGAAAACCAGCCAGCTCGTCGGTAAACGAACTGGGAGCCGAAAGAACGTAGCGACTGAACACCTGCCACAAAACGTCGATAACGAGGATGCTCATCAGCGCCACTAAAACAATCTCTATAATCTTGTCAATTTTTTGTCTCATAGTCTAGAACGGTTAAAGGTTAGTCTTCCACAGCCTCAATTCTCCGGATCAGGTCGCCCAAAACTTTGTCTTCCTTGTATTTATTCAAAAGCCCCTGAACTTTATCGGCAAATAACTTTTTATCAGGATAATGAATTTTCACACCGGCCTCCTGCACAACCCGCAGCGATTCTTCCACCGACTCGGCCCAGTATTTCCGTTCAACGGGCACCGATTCATCGGCCGCTTCCTGCATCCATTTCTTTTCCTCTTCGGTAAGGCTGTTCCATACTTTGGTACTAATGATCAATACATCGGGCACACAGGTATGTTCGTCAAGCGAATACTCTTTACACACCTCGTAATGGTGCGAAGTATACAAACTGGGCGGGTTATTTTCGGCTCCATCCACCACCCCACTTTGCAGCGCGGTATATAATTCGCCCCACGAAATAGGCGTTGGAGAACCTCCCAGCGCTTTTACCATTTCCATGGCACTTTGGCTTTTCATCACCCTGATCTTCAGACCATTCAAATCATCCGGTGTTTTAATCGGTTTGTCGATGGTATAAAAACTCCGGAAACCCGCATCGTAAAAACACAAGCCGCGAATCCAGTATTCTTCGGTACCCAAAAGCAACTCCTTTCCGATCTCTCCGTCAAAAACATTAAAGGAATGTTCTTTTGATCTGAAAATATAAGGCAATCCAAGTACTTTGAATTTTGGGGTAAAGCTCTCCATAACTGCTGCGGAAACTTTTGTAATAGCCAGGCTTCCGATCTGCAGCAATTCCACACACTGCTGTTCAGAACCAAGCTGTCCGCTGGGATAAATATCGATGGTCAGCTGTCCGTTTGATTTTTCAGCCAAACGCTGCGCCATAAACTCCATTCCTTTGTGCACCGGGTGTGTGGGATCGAGGCCATGTGCCAGTTTGAGCACTTTGTGATGGCTTACATTGCTGCATCCCATAACAATTCCCAAAGAAAGTAAGGCAATAATTATTCTAACAGGTTTCATTTTTATTGGTTTAAGTCTGATTTTTTACGATCAAAGTGTATTGTCTATGATTTAAGACGCTGAATGATTTGCAGCGCTTCGGCACATTTTTCGGTAATGTAGGTATAATTTCCTTCGGCCAACACTTCTTTGGGAAATAGCTGCGATCCCATTCCCACGCAGGTAACTCCCGCATCAAACCACTGTTTCAGGTTTTCCTCGTCGGGAGAAACGCCGCCTGTTGGCATAATGCTCGCCCATGGCATAGGCCCTTTAACAGCTTTTACAAAGCTTGGTCCCCCTACCTGCGAACCGGGGAAAATTTTTACAACCTCGGCCCCGAGCTCATGCGCGCGACCAATTTCAGTAACCGAGCCGCAACCCGGACTCCAGGCAATTTTGCGTTTGTTACATACTTTTGCGGTTCCCTCATCTACCAATGGAGCTACCACAAAGTTGGTCCCCAGCGCAATGTACATGGCTGCAGTTGCCTCATCCACAATAGAACCTACACCCATAATCATTTCCGGGCACTCCTGGATAGCCCACTTGTTAAGTTCCGCAAAAACAAGAGTGGCAAAATCACCCCGGTTTGTGAATTCGAACAAACGAACTCCACCTTCGTAACAGGCTTTTACCACTTGTTTGCAAACTTCCACATCTTTATGATAGAACACCGGAACCATACCGGTTTCTTTCATTGTTAATGCAACATCTATTCTTGAAAATCTTGCCATTTTTTTGAGTTTTCAGTTGACAGTCGCAGTTTTCAGTTTTCGTTTGAAGCAAGGCATGCTACATCCTGTAAACTGCGACTGAATACTATTCTATATTAACGATCGACACGTGCGCTTCCACCACCTATTATTTTTTCCACTTCGGATAAAGTAGCCATGGTTGTATCACCCGGAGTAGTCATGGCCAATGCACCGTGTGCGGCGCCGTATTCAACGGCCCTGGCTCCGTCATTAAACTCAAGGAAACCGTAAATCAGACCCGATGCAAAGCTATCTCCCCCCCCCACACGGTCCATGATCTCCAAATCTTCGCGATGCTGAGCTTCGTGAATCTCTCCTTCGGAATAGCAAATGGCCCCCCATGAGTTTACGGTGGCCGATTTTACGGTACGTAATGTGGTGGCTATCACCTTGAAATTTGGAAATTCAGCGATCGCATTTTTTATCATGCTTTTATAACCCGATAAATCCAGTTCTTTCAGGTTTTCATCGTTGCCTTCCACTTCAAGACCCAAACAGGCTGTGAAATCTTCTTCGTTACCGATCATCACATCCACATATTTGGCAATTTCGCGGTTTACTTCCTGTGCTTTCGCTTCTCCGCCAATGGCTTTCCAAAGCGAAGGGCGGTAATTTAAGTCGTATGAAACAATCGTTCCGTGCTTTTTGGCAATTTTTACGGCTTCAATAACCGTTTCAGCCGCTGTTTCGGAGAGAGCTGCGAAGATTCCACCGGTATGCATCCAGCGAACTCCCAAGGTTCCGAAAATGTATTCCCAGTCAATATCACCCGGTTTTAGTTGAGACGCCGCAGTATTTCCACGGTCGGAAACACCTTTTGCTCCCCGGATGCCAAAACCTCTTTCGGTGAAATTTAATCCGTTACGAACAGAACGGCCACAACCATCGTAATCCACCCACTTTACAAATTGGGTATCCAGTCCCCCCTGAAGCATAAAATCTTCAATTAAAGCACCTACCTCGTTGTCAGCCAATGCTGTGACAATAGCTGTTTTCTTCCCAAAACACCTTCTGAGGCCGCGCGATACGTTGTATTCGCCACCGCCTTCCCAAGCCCGGAATTGTCGGGTGGTGCGTATGCGACCTTCCCCCGGATCCAGTCTTAGCATAACTTCCCCAAGAGAAATGCAATCATAGGTGCATTCTGATTTCGGTTTAATGTTCATTTTGGCCATGATTCAGTTTTTATATTCTTATGCAATCGATTGCAAAGATAGCAATCCACGCTAATATTTTACTCAGTTGCTTCTACTAAATACTTATTTCACTAAAATTTAAAGTATTCTTTCGCATTGTTGAAACAAATGTTTTCCACCATTTTCCCCAACAAATCCATATCGTACGGAATCTCGCTGTTCTCAACGTCTTTCCCAAGCAAATTACACAGTGTACGGCGGAAATATTCGTGACGTGTGTAAGATAAAAAGCTGCGGGAATCGGTCAGCATCCCCACAAAACGACTTAGCAAACCAAGGTTGGAAAGTGTATTCATCTGTTTTTCCATACCGTCTTTTTGATCGAGGAACCACCAGCCCGAGCCAAACTGCATTTTCCCGGGCACCGAACCATCCTGGAAATTTCCGATCATGGTCCCGATCATTTCGTTGTCTTTGGGATTCAGGTTGTACAAAATCGTTTTGCTGAGTTTGTTTTCCATGTCCAACCGATCGAGCAGACGGGACAAAGGACGGGCGATTTCAAGATCTGCGATCGAATCAAATCCCACATCAGCTCCCAAACGTTTGAAAAGACGGGTATTGTTGTTGCGCAGTGCCCCGATATGAAACTGTTGTGTCCAGCCACGCGAATGATCCATGATGCCAAATTCGTACAACATGGCCGACTGAAACTTGCGTATCTCCTCTTTCGAAAGGACGCTCCCAGCCCTTACTTTTCCAAAAATTTTTTCAATTTCCGCTTCGGTATAGTCTTCGGCCAAAACCGTTTCAACTCCATGATCACTTAAACGGCAACCATTGTCGTGAAAAAACTGAAGCCGGTTGTCGAGCGCTTCCATCAAATCAGAGAAAGTACGAATGTTTTCACCGGCTACTTCCTCTAGTTTATCGAGATACTGGTTGTAAACTTTTGTATTATCAAAGGCCATGGACTTGTCGGGGCGCCAGGCAGGT
>JBKDZK010000758.1:0-1806 GCA_047971205.1 Draconibacterium sp. | reverse complement strand
TTACTTTCCAAACTATCTATGAACTGAAGGTTCTCGTTGATTTTTGCAATTTTTTCGAACTTGCTTAACTCTGTCCAGATGCCAGTATTGTTCTCCAATTTTGAAATGAGTTGCTCTAAACTTTCAAACTGAACGATTAATTCCGAATTCACAGGAATTGCTGAAAAAGGATCAACGCCTTTGTATTCCTTTTGTTTTTGAAGATATAGATAGCCTAAAACAATGATTGCCAAAAGCAAAACAATAAAGAAAGAGGTAAGTATTTTTTACAGCATAGTAAACAGATTGCAAGGTATAGTGTTGCTTCAAAAATAAGAATTTATATAGTGTTTAAAAAATTATGTGAAAGGCTTTTGAGTCAATGTCTGGATATTTCGTGAATTTATGATTTTGCTGGGCGAAAGCTAGAGTTTTTGATATAAAAAAGACTTAACATTTGTCAAGGCTTTTTATTAATAGTGTCCCGTCCTAAAAAAGGTTGACTTAAAAATTATCTATCATGTCAACCAAAAGAAAAGAAGAAAAGACTCCTCGTCCCTCTCAGGATTATAGTGAGTCGTTTAAACGTCAAGTAGTATCAGAATTCGAACGGGGATTATACACCAAAGCCGAACTTAAAAGAAGATATGGTATCTTAGGCAATGGTTGTATTCCACGCTGGTGTAAAAAATATGGAAAATTGCCTTATTATGAGCCAGGTACCAAAGGTCGTCCTATGAAAGATCCACAAAAGCAAAAGATAAAAGAGCTGGAATTGGCTTTACAGAAAGCACAAGCCGATTTAGATATTTACAAACGCTTTATTTCTATAGCAGAACGAGAGCTAAATATAGATATCGTAAAAAAGTCTGGCACCAAGCAGTCAAAGAAATAGCCATTGACACAAACTATGCAGTTAGTTATTTGTGTGGATTGTTTGGTTATAGTAAACAGGCATATTATAAGCGTAAATTGGAAAAGGGTTTAACAGTTTTGGAGAGAACTAAAGTTAAATCATTGGTTTTAAATGTTCGACACCAATTACCTAAGTTAGGAACACGTAAACTGTACCACATGTTAAGTCCTGAGTTGGGTTATCAAAATATTAAAATAGGGAGAGACAAATTATTTGATTTTTTACGGGAGGAAAATATGTTGATTTCCAAAAGAAAGAAATACCATAAAACAACAAATTCAAAACACTGGCTTAGAAAACATCCCAACCTGATAAAGCATTTGGATATTAACAGGCCGGAACAAGTTTGGGTAGCCGATATTACTTATTTAAAAGTTAAGGGTAGCCATTACTATTTACACTTGCTTACAGACGCCTATTCCAAAAGAATTGTAGGCTATGAATTGTGTGATAATTTAAAAACAGAATCAACGCTGAAAGCATTAAAAATGGGTTTGCAAAAAAGGAAATATTCTCATCCTTTGATTCATCACTCAGACCGGGGATTACAATATTGCAGTAAGGAGTATACTGATTTATTAAGAAAAAGCAGGATTAAAATTAGTATGACACAAGCATACGATCCTTATGAAAATGCTATTGCAGAAAGAGTTAATGGAATATTAAAAGATGAGTTTGATTTGGACATACATTTTGAAAGTGAAGAGCTATTACGGTTACAGGTAGTTCAATCTATTGCCCTGTACAATCAGTTAAGACCGCATTCATCAATTGATTTTTTAACTCCCAATCAAGCTCATAGACAAAGAAAGATCAAGATTAAAAAATGGAGTAAGAAAAAACCAGTTGAAAATAATCAACTGGTTTAATAAACTTTTATAAATTTGGTCAACCTTTTTTAGGACGACTCA
>JBKDZK010000757.1:0-10901 GCA_047971205.1 Draconibacterium sp. | reverse complement strand
GGTAAAAAACAATGCCGAGTTTTTGTATGTTGCGCTTGATCTGTCAGCCGATCAGGGAAATGATTCGGGTACCGGGGATTACTTTTGGTTTACCTTCGACCGCAACCGGAACGCAGCCATTACCCCGAATTACGATGTAAACTACGGTTTATATCCCGGGAACCCCAATAAAATGGGACGTCAGTATTACCTCGGTGCCGGACGCTGGACCGGCTTGATAAATGAAACAAGCCCATCGATGTGCAGGGTTGAATTCGGGCCGTCGCCTAACTCAGATACGCCGCACCGAATCTGGAAAATGCAGTTTCTTTTATCTGATCTGGATGTTTCGCTTGGCAGTTGGTTTCCGTATACGCGCTTTGGTTTTCGCGTAGCTTCCACCACGCCAGGCTTTACGCACAACGAACCTACTAATTTTTGCACCGCTTTCACCAATCTTCATTATTTATTTCTCTCGAAAAAAAGATTGTTTCCGGGCGGTTCCATGGGAACTGTTTTTGGCGGGGTAGGTTTAATTCCTTACGACAAAATTGTTTCGGGACGGGCCACCACGGCATCCGGTTATCATCCGTACGTTGAAAATGCTGCCTTTGGTGGAACACTGAATATAATCGGCAACCGAACCACGCTGGCGGGTCTGTCGGGACGTAAATACAAAGTTCTACACCGCGAAGGGACTTCGGGTACTTTTACGCCTTTATTGAGTTCGTGGAAGAATTACCAGTGGGACAATGCTACCAGTCAGTATGTGTTGCGGCATTTCGGGCCGGATACCGACGACAAATACACCATTCCGAATACCAGTGTGGATTATTCCATCGACGATTTGCTGATTCAGTTCAACACGGTGGGGATGAATGCGGGTATCCATCAATTCCGTATCGATGTGGATTCTTATTCGGGAGATACCGAATTGCTGACTTTGTACATCGACAATAATTTGCCGGAGTTGAATATCAACAGTATTACCCACAACGGAGTGCAAAAATCGGCTTGTTCTATCGTAAAACTAACCAGCGATACCGATGGGTTAAAATTCAATATAACAGCAAACGATGTTGAAGGGAACCTGCGTTTGTTCAGCTTGTCGGCGCACTACGGGAGCAATCAAAGTACGGTTATTCACTCGCAAAGTTACCCCGGTTCAGGAAATTGGACGGGTGTTGTTAACCTTCCGGTTCCCGGGAGTGGGGAGTGGGTGCCGCCTGTTACCTGCGCCTATCAGTTTCGTTTAAAAGGGTGGGCCCGAACCACCAATGGCTATGGTTATATTGGCAGTGCGGAACATTCGGAGCACCTCACGGTTTTAAAACCCGGTTACGAAAACTTGGTGTTAAAAGCCACTTTGAGCAACTTTGTTTTAGGAATGGACGGAGGTAAAATAAACTGATACAATGAGTTGCAAGGAGTGTTCGTGAAAGCCCTGTTTTTTTAGGGGTTCATTTTCTTCTTGCTAAACCTGAATACAAAAAATACCGGTGAACGCAAACGGGCTGCACACCGGTTATTTTTTGTAATTTAGTTTTTTGATTAACAAATATTCACTATGCTACAATCGGTCAATCCAACCACAGGCGAAGTGGTAAAATCGTATGAAGTTCATACCAGCGAGGGGACAGAAAAAATAATCAATGCCGTAGATAAAACCTGGCACCATTGGAGAAGCACTTCGTTTATGTTTCGAAGCCAGCTGATGCAAAATTTATCGAGTCTGTTGAAATCGAAAAGAGAAGAACTGGCATTTTTGATGGCGCTTGAAATGGGCAAGGTAAAACACGAAGGAATGGCCGAGATTGACAAGTGTGCCTGGGCGTGTGATTATTATGCCGCAAATGCCGAAAGTTTTCTGGAGAATGAACCGATTCCCACAGAAGCATCCAAATCATATGTTTCGTATCAGCCCATCGGAACTGTTTTGGGAATTATGCCCTGGAACTTTCCGTTTTGGCAGGTATTTCGCTTTGTTGCGCCAACACTGATGGCCGGGAACACAGCAGTACTGAAACACGCCAGCAACGTGCCGGGGTGTGCAATTGCCATCGAAGAATTGTTCCGTGAAGCTGGTTTCCCTGAGAACGTTTTTCGCACACTGCTGATCGGTAGCAAGCAGGTTGAAAAGGTAATTCGTCATAAAGCCATAAAGGCGGTTAGCTTAACCGGAAGTACGCCTGCCGGTAAAAGCGTGGCTGCCATTGCCGGATCGGAACTTAAAAAATGTGTGCTCGAACTGGGTGGCAGCGATCCGTACATTATTCTGGAAGATGCCGACATGGAGTATGCGGCCCAAAAATGCGCCAAAGGAAGGCTGTTAAATGCCGGGCAAAGCTGTATTGGCGCCAAACGCTTTATTGTGGAAGAAAAGGTTTATGCCCATTTCCTGGAGTTGTTTACGCACGAAATGAGCGAGGCGGTGTTTGGTGATCCCTTTGATGAAGATACAACGATGGGCCCCATGGCCCGGTTCGATTTGCGCGACGAATTGCATCAGCAGGTAGTGGCGTCGGTTGAAAAAGGTGCTGAAGTGATTCTCGGAGGCGAGATTCCCCGCATAAAAGGCGCTTTTTACCCACCCACTATTCTGGAAAATGTAAAGCCCGGAATGCCGGCGTATGACGAGGAGCTTTTTGGACCGGTTGCTTCGGTGATAAAAGTAAAAGATCTTCAGAAAGCCGTTAAAGTGGCCAATGACACTGAATTTGGATTGGGGGCAGCCATTTTCACGGCCAACATCTCAAAAGGCGAAAATATCGCGGAAATGCGTCTTGAAGCGGGTGCCTGTTTTGTGAACGATTTTGTGAAGTCTGATCCGCGGCTACCCTTCGGTGGCATAAAAACCAGCGGTTTTGGACGGGAATTATCGGTACACGGCATTAAAGAATTCACCAACATAAAAACAGTGGTCGTAAGATAGCTTTGCGGAAAGTTGGTTAAGTTGATGTTTTAGAGTTTTTCAAGGGCCATTTGGAATAGATTTTTCGCCCGACAAATTGTCCAAGGAAAAAACTTCCGATCAGAAAAGGGGCCAGTTCCCAGGTCAGCGACAGGCCAAAGAATTTCCGGATAAGTATGATCAGCGGTACCGGCAAATGAATAAAGAAAAACCACCAGAAGGAGAGTTTCCTGAACTTTCCACGCATATATCCAAAAGGCAGGTTAACCACAAAAGTAACAAGACAGGTTAACAAAACACTGATCCAAAGCTCTTCGGGATATAGTTGAAACAGAAGAATGTTCAGAAAACCGGTCATCTGCTAGTCAAGTTTTGCTTCAATCAGTTCGCACAGTGTATCCACCCAGCGGTCGTGTGTATTTAAACTTTCCACCAGCTGCACTTTTTCTCCGCCTTTTTGTTTGAACTCGCGGTTGTAATCGTGTTCAATCTCAACAATGGTTTCCAGGCAATCGGTTACAAAAGCCGGGGCAAGCACCAGTATTCTCTTTTTCCCTTCCTGAAGTTTTCGGTCGAGCACTTCATCCGAAAATGGAGTGAGCCAGTTTTTGGAAAGCCGCGATTGAAATCCAATGGTATATTCATCGTCTTTCAGACCCATTTCGCTGGCAATCAGTTGGGTTGTTTCGCAACAGGCCCGGCTGTAAGCATAGGTTTCACCGGCAGGTTGTTCATCGGGTTGGCTCTTTTCGTCCTGGCGGTTGGGCAGGCCATGGTACGAGAAAAGCACAAAATCGAAACTCTTCGGATCGTATTTCTGCGCCTGTTCTGCAAAAGCTTTGATAAAGCCCGGATTCCGGAAGAATTGCCCGATCCGGACCACCTCGATATTTATTTTCTTTTTCTGAATGTAGTCTTCAACAGCCACAAAAGCCGTTTCGGTAGTCGATAGCGCATGTTGCGGGAAAAGCGGCAACACGATCAGCTTTTTATATCCTTCTTTCTGAATTTGAAGAAGTGCCTGCTTATACCCCGGGTTTCCGTAACGCATGCCTAAAAAAACATCGGCTTTTTCACCCAATTTATCCTGTAGCTTTTCCTGCAATTCTTTGGACAGGTAAATAAGCGGCGAACCTTTTTTGGTCCAAAGCCGCAGGTACAATTGTGTCGATTTTTTAACCCTGAAAGGAATAATGATCAGGTTTACGAGTATTTTCCGCGTTAGCCACGGAATGTCTATCACCCGTTTATCGTTCAGAAATTGAGTAAGGTAACGACGTACCGCCGGTTTGGTGGGGGCATCCGGACTACCTACATTTACCAGTAAAACAGCTGTGTTCGACTTGTTCATATCAGTTGGTTGAAAATTGATCAGCAATGATGCGGCCTTGTTTGATGCGGTCGGCCATTCCGATTCCATCGCGGATATTACCGGCCAGGATCACTCCCGGGAATTCTTTTTCGAGCGCTGAAATGGCAGCCAGTTTTTGTTCGCTTTCAAAACTGTATTGAGGAATCGCATGTTCGTAACGGAAAATGCGGCAAACATCCGGATCGAACGTTTTAAGGCCCATCATTTCTGTAACTTCCTGTTCAACGATTTTTAGAAGTTCTTCGTCGTTCAGCTCGAACAATTCGGGCTTACGAATTCCTCCCATAAATACCGACAACATGGCACCACCTTCAGGCGCACGGTCCTTTAAAAATGAGGAAAGAAACAAGATACCCAAGACCTGTCGCTTTTCAGCAGATGGCACCAATCCTCCAAATGATCTGATCGGAAGACCCTCCCATTGTTTAAATCCCAGCGAAACCTGCGTTACTTTCGCATATTTCATCTGGTTGATTTCTTTTACTTTTTCGGCCGGAAGGAAAGGGAATAAATCCTGCAGACCATAAGCTCCAACCGTAGAAATTACGTGGGTAAATGTTTCGTCACCGAGCTGATAGGAATTTTCACCTTCCTGTTTTTTTACTTCCAGGTTTTTACAATTCAGGCTGATGTTTTCTTCGCCAATATTTTTTACAAGCGCTTTTACCAGGTTTTCCAAACCACCTTCAGCCGAAAAAACAACCTTGGTGGCTTTCTTTTCGCGTTCTGTTTTGGGCTCCTTGGCTTTTTTGATGGTTCCACCAATAAAACTGCCATAGTTTTGTTCGAGGTTGTAAAGTTTGGGCAGCGCAAAACGGGTGATCAGTTTTTCCGGATCTCCGGCATAAACCCCTGACAGAAAAGGATCTACCGCATTTCTCAGAAAGCTTTTCCCCATGCGCCGGCGAACCATTTCGGCAACGGTTTCATCGGGATTGGTTCCCGGTTTTCGGAAAGGCTCACCCAAAATGCGAAGCTTATCGCCAAAGGTAAAGAGGGGAGTGGCAATCCCGCCGATCAAACCCGAAGGAATAACGCGCCATTTCCCGTTTAGCCAGATCCAGCGGGCCTTGGCCGATTCGTTGGCTACTTCCAGTGTGCAGTCGTCTTTCAGGTCTTCAAAAAGCTCGGCAGCTTCGGGTTGGCCCAAAGCACCGGTGTTCGGTCCCGATTCAAAAACAAAACCATCCTGCTGATTGGTTCGGATAACTCCTCCCGGACGATCGTCTTTTTCAAAAACATAAAAGTTAACACCGTTCTTTTTGAGGTAGAAAGCGGTGGTTAATCCGGTTAACCCGGCGCCGATAATGGCTATTTTAACATTTTCGTTGTTCACCTTACAGGGCTCTTGAGAATTTCTGTGTTGCATTTTTTAAGTTCGGATCGAGGTTGGCAGCAATGTTTCTCACAAAAAACTTTCCGCGATCGGGTACCGTAATTTCGTCGTTGTTAAAAATCAGCAATCCTTCTTCTGCAAATGCCCCCAGTGATTCTTCTTCGTAACCGATTGCTTTTTTGATTTCATCCACGGTAACGCCAAAAACCTGCTCCGTTTCTTTCCATGAAATATAGTAATTACACATTACTTCGTTGATCACATGGCGGATTATTTTCTCGCGTTGACTGAGTTCATAGCCTTTTTCAACCGTGAATTTGCCTTTGTTGATCTGATCAACGTATGTATTGGTGTCTTTTATGTTCTGAGCATAAGCACTTTCGAGCTGGCTGATGCCGGTAGCTCCAAAAGCATACACCTGGCCGGTAGTTTCGCGGGTACAGTAGCCCTGGAAATTACGGTGAAGTTTTTTGCTGTTAAACGCAATGGCCAACTCGTCGTCGGGTTTGGCATAGTGGTCCAGGCCAATGGCTTCGTAGCCGTTTTGGGTAAGCAGCTGATAGCCTTTTTCAAACATATCAAGCTTTTTACTGGCCGACGGAAGCCCTTTGGCTTCGAGTATTTTCTGTGCTTTGCGTACCCACGGAACATGCGCGTAGGAAAAAGTTACCAAACGATCGGGTGATATTTCGATGGCCTGTTCAATGGTTTTGGCAAACGAATCCACATCCTGGTACGGTAGCCCGTAAATAAAGTCGAGGTTAATGCCCGTATTGGGGTGTTTCCTGATCATAGCCACCAGTTCTTCCACCGGAATAATGGAACCGTCGCGGTTGACGTTGTCCAGCACTTTCTGATCAAAATCCTGAATACCCAGGCTGAAGCGGTTGAATTTCATGGCCACCAGCCTTTCAATAAACTCTTCATCCAACATGGCCGGGTGGCATTCCATCGCAATTTCGGCTTTGTCGATAAAGGTGAAATTGTCGTGAATTACCTGCATGATCTCGTCGATCATTCCAACCGGTAACGAATTGGGTGTTCCGCCACCCCAGTGAACCTGCGATACTTTTCTGTTTGGATCGAGGTAGCTTTTTACCATCAGGATCTCTTTTTTCACCGCATCAACATACCGCCGCATTTTATCCTGGTCTTTTGTTAAATGGGTGTTACAGCCACAGTAATAACAAATTTTCGGACAAAACGGAATGTGGATATAAATCGAGATGTTCTGCGGATTTTCACCGTTCGAACGCTCCAGAATCCGGATGTAATCGTCAGCCGTAAAATCAGGAGTAAAAAAATTGGCAGGAGGATAACTCGTGTACCTCGGTACCGGAGTATTGTATTTCTGAATAAGTTTTTGATCGATCTGCATAATCTTAAATTTTAAAGTAAAATCGTTTACAGCGTTATTCTTCTTCCCGCTCGTAAAACGATACATTGAATATAAACGGTAAAAGCAGTAAAAGGATCACGCTCAGGACAATCTCGATACCAAATAATCCACGGTATCCGATTGCATCAGCGATTTTTCCACTCATTATTGCAATTACCAAACTTCTAAGATGGGTGATAACGATCTGGATCGTGAAGTCGGTTCCTTCGCGGCCCTTTCGTACCACCTGCATACTCATGGTGTACACAAATACCGATGCCATCGCATACGTTCCCCAAAGCAGTGCGACGCCGATATAAATCAATATCAGTTGATGGTTCGTAAATGTTAATCCAAAGAAATAGACCGCCACCAGCAGGTTCAGCACCGGAAAATACCAGACAGAACGAACAATTCCTCTGCGTCGGAGAAACATTCCGGCGGGAATGGTCATGGCAACACCGCAGGCAGTTCCGAAGATTCCCGAGATGACGCCGATTTTCTTTACATCGTAACCCAAATCCACAAAGTAGGGTTTCACTATGGTCAGTATTCCGATGATTCCCGAGTAAAACAGAAACAGCAGCAACACGTGCCCGCCAATTTTCTTTTGTTTGAAGAAATAGGCAAAGTCGAGCGGCGAAACCTTTTTGCCGGTGCTTCTTGTTTCTTTGTCTTTTCGCACTTTGTACAGGGTTACCGGAATGAGTGCCAGCAACACAAAGGCTCCAAGCGAGTGCAAAAGCATTTGCCAGCCCCAGTAGTGGTAGATGATCAGCAGCACGCCGCTTCCCAACATGGTTCCGATAAAACTCCCGGCCGATTGCATGCTGTTTCCCAGGCTGCGTTCTTCTTTCTTCAGAACGAGAATGGCAAAAGCATCGGTGGCAATGTCCTGCGTGGCCGACGCCGTAAAGGCAATCACCATCAGCACTATAATGGTAATAAAATCGGTGGCCAGGTTTAACGAACCGATACTCACAATTACCATCGCATAAAATACCTCGGAAGCCAGGATCCAACGCCGGTACTGGGCTTTGGTTTTGCTGGTGAAATCGACCAGGGGTGCCCAAAGCAGTTTTAAAATCCATGGAAGCTTGATCAGCTGGATGTAACCGATCGACTCCAGCGAGTAGTTTTCCATGCGCATGATCACAGGGATCACCGTCGAGAAAAAACTCATCGGGATCGACTGTGCCAGGTAGAGGCTCAGCAGGGTGCCGTATTTGTTCAGTTCATTTTTCTTCATCTGCCTGCCAGTACAGTGTTCCCTGGGGGCCACGCAGCACTTCGATACGCTCCACATCAAAGAAATCAAAATTGAAAGCTGATTTCTCAAAATAGGGGATGCCGTCAACATAAAGGCCTACCGACGGTGTGTTGATGCGGTTATCAACTCCCCGGATGTAAACCGGAGAAGTAAGTTTGGAGCCATAATCGGGCATAAAAAAGTTGGGAACCACTGCCGAAATATCGGTCAGGTTCTGAATTTTGTTGTTCTCAATCAATCGTTCGGGCACCATTTTGGCAGCAGCCGGAATCTCAAATACATTCCGGTTGTATTTGGGCGATTTTATTTCAATGTCCTCTAACTGGTAGTGTTTGATGGAGTCCTGAATAGCTTTTTTTTGTGCTTTTGCAGCAGTAATACTGATCAGTACTGCCGCCAAAAGCATTGCGGTTTTCTTCATGTGGTTTCAAAATTGTTGATGCAAATTTTTCCCCCGAAACAGGGAAACAGATAACTTTCAGGTATTGGCTAGGCCGCTACCGGAGGGGGACGACAGAAGAAATGCCCCTGGCCGGGGTCTTGTTGGTACAAGGTATGTTTGAACCAGCTCTTCCAGTGAAATTTTTGAAATAGTTGCGGAAGCTCGGTTTCTTCTGTTTTTTCGTATTGATTGTCGAAATGATAAACCAGATTGGAAAGGTAAACCGTGTGCTGCGTATTCAGGTTAAATTCAACCTCTTGTGAGTTTTCGCTTGCACGGATATTGCCGTTGCTGGCCTCGTTTACACCAAAAAGAAGAAAATAGGCATAGAAAAGCAGGAAAGCCAGGTAGGGGATATGGGTTGTAAATATTCCGACTGTAAACATTTTCCTTTGTCTTTTCTATCAGCGGGTAAAGTTATAAATAATATTCAGCTGAACAGTAACTTGTGTAGTTTTAGAATAGCACTTTAATCCATACATTTGCTGAAGTTAAACACTTAATTAATGAAAAAGTTAGTTCCGGTTTTAGTAATACTGTTTTTTATGATCAGCTGTACCACCAAAGAAAAAGTAGACCTGGTTTTAACCAATGCTACGCTTTATTCCATCGATAAAGATTTTACCACTGCAGAAGCCATGGCGGTGAACCAGGGAAAAGTAGTGGCAGTTGGGACTTCAGAGGAAATACGTTCGAAATACGAAGGCCAAATCTCCCTTGATCTGAACGGAAAGTTTGTGTATCCCGGTTTTAACGATGCGCATTGCCATTTTAACGGCTACGGAAGCAACCTGACACAATATGCCGATTTACGCGGCACCCAAAGCCCGGAAGAAATTTACGAACGTTTAAAAACTCATCACGAAAAATTTGGCGGAGAGTGGATTCTTGGCCGGAGTTGGGATCAGAACGATTGGGAAGTAAAGCAATTTCCGGACAAAACAAAGCTGGATGAGCTGTTTCCTGACACGCCGGTTTACCTGGTTCGCGTTGACGGACATGCCGGATGGTGCAACTCAGAAGCGCTCGAAATGGCCGGTGTAAATGCTTCCTCGAAAATGAAGGGGGGAGAAGTTCTGTTGAAAAACGGAGAACCTACCGGAATTTTAATCGACAATGCCATGGGATTGGTATTTCGCCTGGTTCCTGATATAACACCGGAACAGCAGAAAAAAGGATTGCTGGCAGCCCAAAAGAATTGTTTTGAAGCGGGACTTACTTCGGTTACCGATTGCGGCCTGGGGAAACACACCATTTTGCTGATGGATGAAATGCAAAAAGCAGGCGTTTTGAAAATGCGTATCAATGCGATGCTGGATCCAACACAGGAAAACTTTGAATATTTTGTAAAAAAAGGAGCTTACAAAACCAACCGCTTGTTGGTTAACACAATTAAAATTTATGCGGATGGCGCACTTGGTTCACGGGGAGCCTTACTTTTAGCTGATTATTCGGACGATCCCGGAAACCGCGGACTTCAGATAGAGCCACAGGAATTTTACGATAGCATTTGCCGGTTGGCTTACGATAACAACTTCGTGGTTGCCACTCATGCCATTGGCGATGGCGGAAACCGCCTGGTGCTGGACACCTATGCAAAACATTTAAAGGGGAAGAACGACCGCCGCTGGCGCATTGAGCATTCGCAGATTGTAAACCCGGATGATTTTGAGAAGTTCGGACAATACTCCATCGTTCCTTCCATTCAGGCAACACATTGTACTTCTGATATGCCTTGGGCGGAAGATCGCCTTGGACCGGAGCGGATCAAAGGCGCTTATGCCTACCAGACTTTGCTCCGGCAAAACGGCTGGCTGCCCAACGGAACCGATTTTCCGGTGGAGAACATCGAGCCGCTGTTTACCTTCTATTCCTCGGTTTTTCGGACTGATCACGAAGGTTCGCCCGAAGGTGGCTGGCACATCAACGAAGGCTTGACACGCGAACAAACGCTGCGCTCTATGACCACCTGGGGCGCAAAAGCATCGTTTGAAGAAAATGAAAAAGGAAGCCTCGAACCCGGTAAATATGCCGATTTTGTGGTACTTGATACCGATTTAATGACAGCCACGCCCGAAGAAATACTGAAGGCGAAAGTGGAAAGTACCTGGATTGGTGGGGAAAAGGTGTTTTAAGTGATCATTCCCGTTTCGGTTGTGGTAAAAAATAATGATGCTTTAACCAGTTTTTGTACATTGGATCCAGAAATTCGA
>JBKDZK010000756.1:0-3905 GCA_047971205.1 Draconibacterium sp. | reverse complement strand
ACAAGCTGGACTTTCATTTCAATGCTGCCCTTACTGCAATCAATATTGCCAAAGTGGAGCATTGGTTGAGCCAACCGGCACAGGAACGTAAACCTTTTTCAATGGCCGATCTTAAAACAGTGAACCACAATAGGTTGCTGTTAAAAAGATTTATTTACCTGTTCGGTATTAATGCATACTCTGCTAAAAATCTAAAACACATAAATGAACTTATACATTATGGCACTATTGCCGCTTAATTTTTTAACGAAGTATTGGAATTACAGAATCAATTTTTATTTTAGGATCTACCTCATTGTTGTAGAGGAATTTAATATTTTCTATCTCTATTGACCAAGGTGTTTTTATCTTAATTCCATCATAAATCATTCTCACCTTACCTACAGAGAATGACTTCTTTGATAGACAACTTACGATACGTTTAATAGAACGAAAGAATTTCATATGAGACTAATTATGTGGTTTGGCTATGGAGTTGGATGAAATAAAAGATATCAATGAAATCTTAATTTTTCAAACTTGAATCAATGACTCATTGCACATGCTGCTTAAAAATGGCGATTACCGGTTGAACTAGTCGCTCCAATAACCTCCTGTCTTTGGTGATTATTTCGGCTGTTCCCTGCATCTCCTGCGCAAAGAACAGTTCTTTGTTATAGTTTGTCATCAGGCCTTTATTAAGCTTTACTTCTGCTGTGTAATATCCCATTTCTGCGTTGGTTACCGGTACTTTGGAAATATTCTCAATGGTACTTTCTATTAACCCAAATTCCATATAAGGATAATTATCAAGTTTAATATTTACTGTTTGCCCAGGCTCTACCTTCCCTGAACCAGTTAAAGGAATAGTCAATTTTCCTATAATAGACTGATTAATTTTAGGAACAACTGTAAAAACAACATTTCCTGCCTGTACTGGCTGCTTTTCCGACCATAACTCAGTGAAAGTAATTATACCTTCAATGCCCGCTGTTAAAACAAAAGTTTGCTTCCAGGAAGAATATTGAGCGTTCAGATTATCATATTTCTCTTTTAATGAAGATAACAGGCTTCTCTCCTGTTCCTCTT
Source organism: Draconibacterium sp. (assembly GCA_047971205.1). GTDB lineage: Bacteria > Bacteroidota > Bacteroidia > Bacteroidales > Prolixibacteraceae > Draconibacterium. The sequence continues at coordinate 2,837 of JBKDZK010000756.1, read as the reverse complement.
TTTGGATTTGAAGTTCCAGCTCTTTTTGTTCAAGTTGTCTGATTTGAATTTGCGTATTCGATAAATTGGCCAGTGTACTTTTATAACTATATTGCTGTTTTAAAAAGATAGATTGAGATTGCTCATACTGTACCTCCGGCATTACCTGTCGGCTGTATAGTGCAGAATCCCTGCCTAGTTGTTTTTGACTTAGATCAAGCTCTTTTTTTTGGATAAAACACTGATCGTTTAATTGTATTTCATATTTTTTGTAAGCTGCTATTTGCATTCTCAGAGATTGTTGCTACTGCCCATAGGAATCCAAATAGACGAAGTTATTATACCCATTCCATTGGCTAACTAAAGCAGCATAGTAGCTCTGGCACTGCCCTAAATCCAACAGTTCAGCGAGATTTATTTGTGATTTTTCTACAGGAGCCTTAAAAAAAATATTGAAACTATCTAACACTGCTTTGAGTTTTAACATATCATCATAGTTCGCCGGATTTTCAATCATCCCAACCACTTGCCCTGCCGTTATATGTTGCCCATCTTCTACTAATAACAACTCTAATCGGCCTGTACTTTTGGCTACTATCGGGATAGGAGGATTTTCTGATAAAATGGTAACACGTCCGCTGACAATGTCCGGATATTTATAAAAATAACTTCCAATAAGTAAAACGATTATAATCAATAAAATAATGGATATCGACCGACGTATAATCCATCGCGGAGGACTGCCTAATATTTCTTTTACTTCTTCGCTTCTTAGCTCTATATTATTGCTTCTGGACATGATGTAATTTGGAATAAAAGCATCTAATCAGTTCCCCAACTCAAGCTGATTTTTAACCAAGGTGTAATAAGCCCCTTTTTGGCTTACTAATTCTGAGTGGGTCCCCAACTCAATGATCTCGCCTTTGTCTAAAACGACTATTTGATCGGCATTTTTTACTGTACTTAAGCGGTGGGCAACCGTAATAACCGTTTTACCCATAAAAAAATCGTTCATGTTTTGCATGATTCTTTCTTCATTGTTAGCATCCAAAGCGTTGGTCGCTTCATCAAAAAATAAAAAATCAGGGTTTTTATAGACAGCCCGTGCGATCAAAATACGTTGCTTTTGCCCCTGGCTAAGGCCAACTCCTTCCTGGCCAATCTTAGTATTATAGCGGAGCGGCAATCCTTCAATATAGTCACGAATATTTGCAGCGGTAACGGCATCAAACAATTTGTCTTTATCGGGAATGTCATCTGCCACGGCAATGTTATTGGCGATAGTGTCGGAGAAGATATAGCCATCCTGCATTACTGTTCCGCACTTCTTCCTCCACATATCCATACTGAATTGTTCAAATTCAATATCGCCTAAGCGGATTTTTCCCTCATTGGGAGGATAAAAGCCCAAAAGTAGTTTTAGCAATGTTGTTTTTCCACTACCACTGGTGCCTACTATCGCTGTAATTTTGTTTTCTGGTATTGTTAAACAAATACCTTTTAATACCCGGGGTGAGCGTGGCCCTTCGTAATGAAAAGACAAGTTTTCAATTTTCAATGTACGTTGAGTCGGAACAGGAAGTTCTGCTATTTTTGACACATTTTCAGGTTCCTCATCTTCCCGTTCATGTATCTCTCCCAGCCGTTCCAGACTTATTTTTGCATCCTGTGCCGTTTGGATAAAACCAATGAACTCATTAATCGGGCTGTTAAGCTGCCCGATAATGTATTGAACAGCCATCATCATCCCAAGGGTTAAGTCTCCTTCGATTACTGCTTTAGCCGATATGAATGAGATTAAGATGTTCTTGGCTTGGTTAATAAAAACTGAACCTGCCTGCTGGTTTTGTTGCAGCATTAATCCTTTAATGCTAACCCGAAAGAGGTTAGCCTGAATTCGCTCCCATTCCCAGCGTTTTTGTTTTTCGCAACTGTTCAACTTTATTTCCTGCATTCCGGTTATAAGCTGATATACATTGCTTTGGTTGGCTGCAGAAACAGAGAAACGTTTGTAGTCAATTTCCTTTCTGCGTTTTAGAAATAATAATATCCACACGACATACAAAATACTCCCGGCATAGAAAATTAATAAAATACGCCAATCGTAGTAAGCCATGATAAAACTGTAGATAATAAACATAAACACTCCGAACGACATACTGATCAGGTTCCCGGTCAGGAAGGACTGGATACGGTTGTTATCATCTATTCGCTGGCGAAGGTCTCCAATCATTTTGGTATCAAAAAAACGAATGGGCAGCTTCATCAGTTTGATCAGGAAGTCTGATATCAGCGAAATACCAACCCTTACGCTAACATGGAGCATTATCCAGCTACGTACGAATCCAACTGCTGTTTGGCTAATAGTCAATATCAATTGGGCAATAAGTACCAAAACAATAAAATCCAGGTTATTGGTAGTTATCCCTACATCAACAATAGCCTGGGTTAGAAAAGGAAGGAGCAGGCTTAATAAACTCCCGGTCAAAAATCCCAGAAGAAGCTGTACAATTAATTTCCGGTAAGGCCTAATGTAACTAAATAAATACTTAAACCCGGCTTTGTTTACTTTTTCCCCTTTCTCAATATAGAAATCGGGCGTTGGCTCCAGAAACAACGCAATCCCCTTGTCTTCACCATCTTCTTTGGTGTTGGCCCAACATCGCAGAAATTCGTCTTTGGAATACTTCAGTAATCCTGCAGCCGGGTCGGATACATGAATAAGTGTTCCCTTCTTTTTCTTTTCAATCTTATAAATGACAATGAAATGGTTTTGGTTCCAGTGTAAGATAAATGGGAAGGTTGCATCTAGTAGCTGATCAAACCCTAAACGAACCCCCTGCGTGCGGAAACCTATT
>JBKDZK010000755.1:0-1599 GCA_047971205.1 Draconibacterium sp. | reverse complement strand
GTGCTTGGCAACAGGACAGGAATAATAAAGAGGCAAAAATAAATTGGAGATTTGAAACTGATGATGCAAGGATCAAATTAAAACATCTTTACCCGAAATTAGAATATTGACACGACACTAGCCATAAACGGGAGCCCGCGCAAAAACGGAAACACTGCGCTTTTGATCCATGAGATGTTCAAAATTTTTGAAGCGGAAGGTTTTCAAACCATTCGCACCCTGGCCGACAATATGGTCTGGCTCCTCAATCAACTAAAAAACAGGCTTTACTTGGTTACTACCACCAAAAACTTCGAAGCGTTCCAGAAAATATTCTGGTTGTCAACAAACAAAGTGTCGGCTGTTTTTTCACCCGAAATATGAAACGATCCCGCCGGATGAACCGTGATCACCTCTGCTTTTTTGGTATTTAACGGGATATAGGCAAAGTCGCGAATATCAACCGCAGTAAATACTTCTTTGTTAAAGTCTTCTTTTACAACCGATGTACGGCCAATTCCCAGGAAACCGCCGCTCCGGTCAACCACACCACTTTCCTCCAGTTCCTTGCGGCTGCCAATTACATAAAAAGCCTTGTTGAGTTCATGCACCTGCCTGTCAATGGTATTCGATTTCTCCTGGCTTTCAGATTCCATCACCGCAATCTTCTCATTCAGTTGAATCACATCGCGGCTCAGGTTCTGAACGTCGGTATTCAAACGCGCAATTTCTGCATCCTTTTCGTCTACCTGCTTTTGCAAGCTGCTTACCAGCCGTTCAAGCTCGGCAATGGTCGAATTCAGCTTTCCAACTTTGTAGTTCGCGTTGTTCAGCTTTTTTTGCAAGGCAGCTAACTGCTCTTTGTTCTTTTGCAACATCTCATTCAGCAGCGCCACATCATCCAGTATCGCCTGTTTCTGGCTGTAGCTCATCTCACGTTGTCCGCTTGATTTTACGGTCACCAGCTTTTCCATCGTTTTAATGGAATCGAGCGTGGCCATTATCTCGTTGAAATCTTCGAGATAGCCTGTTACCGCCGAATCTTTTAGCTCGGCCTCCCGGGCAATGCTGTCTCTTTCCTGGGTAAGTTTTGATACATCCTTTTTATAATTCTGGCACGAAACTGCTACCGTTACCAAGATCGCTGCAATAAATAACCTGTTCATTTCTTTTTGTTTTTGTTTCTGCTATATTAATGAATTTCGCGCTCATAATGATACGTTACCCGGCAGAAGTTTTAAAATGAAAGTAAAACGTAAAAACGGGACGCCGGGGATACGGATCTTGAGAGATAATCACGGATAAAACAGTGAAAATCAGTGGAATAGTTACCAGTATTCTGTTTATTCTTTATCTGCTTATCTGCTTCGGTCAAGTGAGTAGTTTTTGTAGTTTTGTATATTGTTAGTCAAGAGATATATCAGAAAAATTTTCAGGAGTTTCTACATTTCTGTTTTCTTCCAAACAGAAGAGAATTGTTGGGATTATCTTTTCCAAATTCGTTGGCCAGATGGGTTTGTGTGCCCACGATGCAAATCGGAAGAACATTGGCTAACAGGAAAGCGGTTGATCCATTGTAAAAGTTGTGGGCACCAATCATCTGTAACAGCTGGTACAATA
>JBKDZK010000754.1:0-2199 GCA_047971205.1 Draconibacterium sp. | reverse complement strand
CCTTCAGCCAACGGAAAATTAAAAACGCTAAAACCCACTATGTTAATGCTCTTACTCAGGCAACACACTAAAATAACAAAAGGTTATTTTAAAGCCCACTCAAAATACTATTTTTGTGCTTCTGTTCAATGATTGAAATAATGAGTAAAACTTTTGAAAAAACCAGGTATCAGCTAAAATCCATTAAAACAGGTAAAATTTTTAATGACACCGGCTGGTTACTGGATGCTCCCGGAGAAGTGGAACCAACACTGATCAGGGCCATGTACGAAAAGAAGCAGATTGAAGTAAAAGACGACTCCTGGGGACTGTATAAATTTGCCGACTGGCTTCCCGTCAGTAAAACACTGGCAGGATCTTCGGCACCAGTTACATACAAAAGTGAAGGGCTGGCCAAAGAACTCGGCCTTAAAAACCTTTGGATCACTTTTAGCGGATACTGGCCCGAGAAAGGGGTTAACATGCAAACCTGCTCTTTCAAAGAAACAGAAGCTTACTCTGTGTGCGGGCGGATGAACAACGACATGAACAAGGTTCTTGTGGTAGCCTCAGCCGGAAATACATCAAGAGCTTTTGCAAAAGTTTGTTCTGACAATCATATTCCACTTTTAATAAGTGTTCCCGAAGACAACATCAGCGCCCTGTGGTTTGATTCACCAATAAAAGACTGCGTGAAACTAATTTGCAGCCGCTCGGGAAGCGATTATTTCGACGCTATTCATTTGTCGAATATTGTAGCAGCCACTCCGGGATTTGTTGCTGAGGGCGGTGCCAAAAACGTTGCCCGCCGCGATGGTATGGCAACCACCATGCTTTCAGCAACCACTACCATCGGCCGGATTCCGGATTATTATTTCCAGGCGATTGGCAGCGGAACAGGTGCGATTGCTGCCTGGGAAGCCAATCTCAGACTAATCGAAGACGGACGTTTTGGTTCGCACAAAATGAAACTGATGGTTTCGCAAAACCTTCCGTTCAAGCCCATCCACGATGCCTGGAAAGCCGATTCAAGGGCGATGCTTCCTTTTGATGACCACGAGGCACGGACACAGGCAGAAGAGATCGTTGCAAAAGTGCTTTCGAACCGGAAACCTCCCTATCCGATTATCGGCGGACTGTATGATGCAATGAAAGATGCAGGCGGCGATGTACTGCTGGCCACCAACCAGGAAGCCGCCGAAGCCGGAAAACTTTTCCTCGAAACAGAGGGCAACGATATCCACCCCGCATCGGCAGTAGCAACAGCTACCTTAATCGCAGCGGCTAAAAACGGAACGGTTAAGGCCGATGATCTGATCATGCTCAACATTACCGGCGGGGGTGAAGAAAAATTCAAAAAAGAGAACGAGTTGTTTTACCTGAAATCTGAGATTGTTTTTGATATCCATCCAAGCGAGGAAGAAGTGAAAGAGAAAGTATCAAAGCTATTTCAGTAAATTCCTTACATTTTTCGCGAAAACCAAAACAATACAACAGAAACGACCACCATCGCCAGGATTTTGATCCAGGTTTTTCGTTCCTCAATGTGCGAGTTCAAATATGGGCAACATTTAAGGTATTTTATTGTATTGCCTTTAATGCTTTAACCGCCTACTTTACGGGTGGCCTGGGGTCCACTGCGCTCGGACTGACCAAGTCGACAATGATCGATGCCAATAAAGAAAATTCTTGAAGTTGACTATCCCCGTGGCAGAGCCAAGGAGTATTACGCCAACTTCATTTCAGCTAAATCGCTGAAAATCGAATTTTCTTTATTTCACCCCTCAGTCAGCCATAGAGGCTGACATCTCCCCTCAATGAGGGAGAAAAAGCGGAACCCCATGGCATAGCCAAGGGGAATTATTAGATTAAACGGGTAACGGGTCACGATCTGAAAACGTTGAACGAAGCCATTGAAAACGGATTCAAAGATTTAAAAACATTTGACAAAGGCGTTCCTTCCAACAGTTAAAACAAAAAACCATGGCTTATTGCACCCAATGCGGAAAATCGCTACTTCCTGTCGCAAAGTTTTGTCCGGCCTGCGGGACACAAATCATCACGGATCAAAGCAAAACCTACGCTTCGGGATACAAAGAAATATTGTTCTTTTCATTTCTTGTCCTCTTGCTGGTTTTTATCCGGATGAAAAAACCGAAACCCTACAACGGGCTTATAAAACTACTGGTGGTTGTTCAGGTCGTTTTTTTGGCAGCCCTG
>JBKDZK010000753.1:0-1869 GCA_047971205.1 Draconibacterium sp. | reverse complement strand
CCATCCACAATAAAAGGCAGATCGGGATACTGAGCCCAGTAATTCGGATTTCGGGTATTTTCCAGGAAACGTTTTCCCAGCTTATCAATCGACTGCCCAACAAAAGAGCGCCCGGTGGTTTCTGGGCCGTAATCAAACAAGGTGGCCGGCTCAGGAACTTCCACGCTATCGAGCAAATCTTTAAAGCGATCGGGGTAATCATACGGTTCGTGTGTTGCTTTAAAATGACACATCATCATGAACGGTTGCGATTTATCCCGGTTCTTGATCCAATCCATGGTAAGTCCGGCGATCACATCGGTCGAAAAGCCCTCGTATTCTGCTCCTCCGTCGTAGTTGTCCTGCCAGTTTTCTTTGTTCTTCAGAATGGGGTTCCAGTACCTTCCCTGGCCGGGTAAAACGTTGAAATAATCGAACCCGGCAGGTTGTTTTTTCAGGTGCCACTTCCCTACTATGGCCGTTTGATAACCGTTGTTTTTAAACACCTTGGCAATGTTCATACTGTCCGGTTCCAAAGCATCTTCCAGCGTAAATATTCTATTGTGATGGCTGTATTGCCCTGTCAGAATTGCTCCGCGGCTGGGCGTACATATCGAATTGGTACAAAAGCAATTATCGAGCACGCATCCTTCTTCGGCCAGGCGGCTGATGTTGGGAGTATGTACATAATCCTTTAAAATCCCGCCATAAACGCCCCACGCCTGGGAGGTATGATCATCACTTAAAATAAACAGAATGTTGGGTTTTGGCTCCGGCTTTTGTTTGCACTGATAAAAGAACAAAGGGGCCATGATCAGTATAACAAACAAACCTTTTGATACTCCTTTTCCTGATAAGTTCATCTTAAAAAACATTTTAGTTTCATTCATTAAATTCAAATTGTGCTTTTACGGAGTTGTGCAAAGATACACGTGCTTAATTTTTAAAACAAGCCTTCTTTGTTGTGCACTTACAAGATCGTTTGGAAAACGGTTCGTTAAACGTAAAATCTTCAGCCTAATTGGTGACGGAAATATTTTTCAAAATTATTTTTTCAGATAAACTGAAATCTGACGCAACCTTTTCATTATTTATTACATCTTATTCTCAATTACATTCTCATAACAACAACATATCTAAACTAAATAGAAACGCTATGAATATACCACCAGACGAATCTTGCAATGCGCCATTTGCATTGCAATAAACCAAAAAAGAGACATTTATTGTTCCAACAAGGAATTAATATCTAAATAGAACATCGTTTAGTGTTTTCAATTCTTTTTTGTCATCAACTTTCTTTCACCCGTTAAATATAAAAATCATGAAAATATTTACATCTTTAGCTTTAGTATTTTTTTGTGCGAGTTTCATTGTAACCAATTACTCTGCTGCCCAAGTATCCAATATTAGTTCCGATCCTAGCTTTAACAAAGGTAACTTTACTGAAGCCTCTTTTATTGAGCGAATTAAAGCCAAAGAACATATAGGTGCACTTGCATTCAATTATGCAAAAGATGCTATTTTGGAAAATAAACTTCGGAAAGTATTTACTATTGAAATTAATGATGGTGGTGAGTACTTTCTCTCTGCTTATGTCAACGCGGCTTATGATGTACCGAATAAACCAGCCCCCGAAATGGTGGATAAAAAATATCCCCTACAGCAAATAGCTGTTTATATCGATAATGAATCAGTTGGGAATTTAGATATCTCAAAATCGGGCTGGTGTTCGGCCAAGTTGAAGACGGATAAGAAAATCATGCTATCAACAGGTAAACATGAAGTAGTTTTTGAAAGCAACATGCCCAATACTCCAAACGTTGATGTTATCAAACTATCCAAAAATTTTGAGAAGGCAATGTTTGACAATACAGAATATGAGAAATA
>JBKDZK010000752.1:0-4781 GCA_047971205.1 Draconibacterium sp. | reverse complement strand
ACCCGCAACGGACTATTATTGAGTTTTGAAAAAGGGCGTTTTACAGCTGCCTGTACCTGGTATGAAGCATTATTCGGTGAAGATGTTACGAGCAATTCCTTCTCTCTAACAACGTTAAGCGATTATGAAAATGAATTGATCAAAGAAGCTGCTCATCAGGCAGTTACTAAAAATAATGCCGTTACGCCACTAACAGCTTTCAGGTATCCCGAAGGCTTTGAACTGAACCAATATGTTCTTGAAGCACCTGTTTATATCGATTTTGGGCCAATCGCATCTCCTCTTCCCTTTAATAATTACAGTTTCCCTACCGATCCAAAATTAGTAGATCTAAAAACTGAAACAGGAGAATCTACCCATTTTGAAATGGGAGTCCAGGATCACTTCTCAGGAACACTGGATCGTGGACTGGAAAATAACCTCGGTTTTCCGAGAACTGCTTCGCAAGATATGTTCTTCAGCGATGGAAACAACCAGAATTTTGCAGTAAGCAGCTTTGCCTTATCCAACTTTAATAAAGACCAGAAATATACTTTCATCTTTTACGGTCATATTAACGACAACAGCACGGAAACCGAGTACAAAGTAATTGGTAAGAATGAAGGTGTAGATTACTTGGTTAACGACAATAACCTAAATGTGGTAGCAATAGTCTCTGGTATTTCGCCAACAGACTATGGTACTCTGCTTATCAGGCTTACCAAAGGCCCAAACAACAGACACTGGGCCGGATTCTTCGGAATAAACGCTATGATAATAACTCCTGATGGTTACCCGATAGAAGGGATGTAATTATTTTGATTTACAAGGGACGTACTTATTGGTAATGCGTTAAGAACGTCCCTTATTTTTAAAATTATCCTCATTATTAAAAGAAACACCCACTAATGATAAAATCGATAAGGAATTTTCTAACTATTTTTTTTCTGATAACACTGGTTGTGAGATGTAATGAAACCAGCGATGATACTGACGATATAGTTAAAGTTTCCATCGACAAAGAAGAATTCTCAACGGAAGATCAAACTGAATTTACTGTCACGCTTTCTTTCGAGAACATCAAAGCAATTGATCGATTGGAAATCAGAAAAACAACAGATGGATCCAGCTCTCTTTATAAAACTATTGGTAATAGTGAACTAACTTCAGAGACTTATACTTTTACCTACAATCTTTTACCGGAGGACTATAACTTTGATGCAATAAGTTTTAAGTTCAATGCGATGAAAAAAGACGGACTTGTGGGAGGAAGTGCATCTTTTAAGATCAACAATAAGTTTGGAATCTACGTATCAAACCTGAAACAAATTGCCCGAGTTACAGGAAACAGCCATCCAAACGACAATGGCTTAGCAAATCCCAACAATACCTGTGCTGACTATGATGTTTGTGGAACCGACCTGGGTATTATTTGGGAAATGGGCAACAACAATGTTGGCTTATTCTTTGGCGACACTTTTGGCGAAGGGTTTGAACCTTATTCTGAAACGGGCGGTGGAAGCGGAGGAAACTGGCGATCGAATGTATTGGCTTTTTCCAAAGACAGCCAACTGGATGACGGATTGACGATTTCATCGATGGCAACCAATGCTGATGGGAAAGCCAGAAAAATTGCATTAACCACTCCGGGTGCGTACAATACCTCTATCCCAACCTCGGCAATCAGAGTAAACAGCGTAGATTATGTTCACTATATGAATATATACGATTGGAGCGGCCCGAATATGTCGTGGCTTACCCATTTCTCTTCCCTGTTTGCATCATCTGATAATGGAAATTCCTGGGAAAGGGTACAAGAAGTTACATTCCCTCCGGGGAGTAAATTTTCACAAATTGCTTATGGGAAAAAGGACGGGTACGTTTATATGATTGGAACTTTATCTGGTAGAGGCAGTGCCGCCTGGCTGGCACGTATTCCTACGACAGATATGATCAATATGAATAAATATGAATACTGGAACGGGAACACCAACGAATGGGTTGTTGGAGATGAAAGCCAGGCAACAGAGATACTTCCGGCTCGCGTGGGTGAAGCATCCCTTATTTATCATGAGAAGTATGAACGATGGATATTAACCTATAATAAAGAACCTTACGGGATAGTGTATAGGGATACAAAAGATATTACAGATTGGTCGCGAAGCAGAGAAAAAGATCTTGTGGTAGGGATGCCCGGTGGCGTTTACTGTGCATATATCCACCCACGGAGTTCCCAATTAGATAAAATGTACTTTATTATGTCAATTTAGGCTCCATACAATACATTTTTGCTGAGTGTTGACTTGGAAAATTTTTAATTTGGCACATAACAATAGTAGTTAAACATTAGATAACACGATTTTACGTAATCAAAATTATTGAATATGAGAATATTTTCATTTAAAACCGTTGTAATAGTATTACTTACCATCAGTTGTTTTCAGGCAAACAGCCAAACAAAAAACTTCCATTGGGAAGAAGAAGTTTCTATGTTGAAAAGGCTGGATTATCTGCCACAATACCGCGATAATCAACTTATAGAACAAATATCAAGCTATGATCGAACAGGCGGAAACAACGATGGTTTTGGCGGTACATACTCATTTATTCGCAAAGAAAAAGAGGGCTTGGTACTTGCAGATTTGAAAGGCCCGGGAGTTGTTAACCGGATTTGGACACCAACCCCCACAAAAGATACTTTGCTTTTCTTTTTTGACGGGGAAAAAACACCTCGTCTTAAAATTGAGTTTATGGATCTGTTCTCAGGAAAAATATACCCGTTTATTAAGCCGGTTTGTGGAAATGAAATTGGCGGTTATTACTGCAATATCCCTATTCCGTATGCTAAATCGTTGAAAATTGTATTCACCGGTGAGAAAATCCTGTTTCATCAAATTCAATACCGCGAGCTGCCAGGGTTTACGGTAAAAACATGGACTGGTAATTTTTCTGAATCTGAAACGAAAGCATTATCTGAGGTTGTTAACTTATGGTCTGAGGTAGCAACAAATGTTTATGATTTCGAGGCCGGTAGTTCAAATGAAATTCAAACAAATCAAAAAACATTTACAATACAACCTGGTGAAGAAATCGATTTCTTCGCACAAAAGAGCGGAGGACGTATCGTAGGCTTTGAAATTGACGGAGGTACTTCTTTTGAAGGTTTGTACAAAGACATTATCCTTTCGGCATCGTGGGATAACGAGGAGGTAGAAGCGATTTATGCTCCTCTTGCCGATTTTTTTGGCTACGCTTATGGGAAACCGGCCATGCGAAGCCTTGTTATGGGAAGAAAGGGAACTATCAACTATTGTTATCTGCCTATGCCCTTTGATAACTCTGCCCGCTTTAAACTTATTTACAAGAAACGGAGCAATATTACTCAAAACCCAATATCTGTAAACACAAAGGTGTTTTTTAACAAAAAAGAAAGAAAGGTAATAGAAGAAGGCAAGCTATACACAGTTTGGAGGCGTGAAAAACCCGATTTAGGAAAATTCTACACCTTCATGGAAACCAAAGGGAAAGGCCACTATGTGGGAACAATACACCAGGCACAGGGGTTACGCCCGGGCATGACCTTGTTTTTTGAAGGAGATGACACCACTTATGTTGATGGAAAGATGCGCTTACATGGTACCGGATCCGAAGATTATTATAATGGTGGATGGTATGCACTGCTCGATCGCTGGGACAGAGGGATTAGTATGCCATTACACGGCTCGTTAGACTACTCATTGCCAATGGCCCGTACCGGAGGGTATCGTTTCTTCCTTACTGATAAGATGCCCTTTGAAAATGAGATTTACCACGGTATGGAACATGGAGAAGTCAATAACAACTTTCCTGTTGATTACACTTCTGTAGCCTCCTTTTATGCAGCCCAACCTTTAAACAAACGTATGGAACCAACTGCAGATTTAAGAGAGGTATTTCTTCCGGACACGCATATCTATTTCCCTCAGTTAATGGAAATCACCCTCGACAGAGGAATACAGGCAATTCTGGATAGAGGACTGATGTTCACTACATTTGGACAGGGGGCTGTAAGGGTAAAACTTACTGATGTTCCCGAGGGAAAATACAAAGTTTTGATTAACTACCATGAAAGACCAAACGGAGCCGACTTTCAAGTGTGGCAACGACAAAACAAACTTTCAGAGTGGATTTCAACAAAACAAAGTTCAGAAAGTTCCAAGGAAAAAATCCACGTTGGAGACATTCATCTTACACCGCAAACCAACTCCATTACTTTTCATGTTAGAACGAATGGGAAAGATGGTAATGTATTCGAACTAAACCTAATAACACTCGAAAGAGTAGATTAATTTGCAATGAAGAAACGTATTTTTATTATACTCTTAGGAATTTGGGCTGCATGCTTTACTCTTTATTCGCAAGAAAAAGAAGCGGGCACTTATTTAACTATTGATAAAAATACGTTTCTTCCATTTAAAAAATACATAACGGCAATCCAATACAAAGCGCTGGGCGATGCAGGTATTAAAACTCAAACAATTATAATTGATAAAAATACGCTGTATGTAAAAGTTATTTTCACATTAGACAAACAGGTTCAGCAGAACGATTGGCACCTTAATCTAATTCCGGCTTTCACCCCTACCTTCGATTGGACTCCACACCTTACCCCAACAGATGAGCATATTATAGCACAGCATGTTTTCCGCTCGCCGGCACTAATTGCAACCGATTCGTCCCACACAATGGTATTGATTCCTGATTTGGATATTATGCAACAGGGAACTCCTGTGAGCTGGTATATGGATTTGGATGCCAAAAAA
>JBKDZK010000751.1:0-1843 GCA_047971205.1 Draconibacterium sp. | reverse complement strand
ACACCATGTAAGCAGGTCCGGTAATAATCTTTTTGTTTGAAATCACCTTTGCTTTACTAAGCTGAAGAAAATAGTGCGGATGATCAGCATCACAGGTCGTATACTTGGCTTTTTCGGTAATAAAAACTTCCTTCCCAATCTTTTTGGTCCGGTCGCTGTGAATATAACCTTCTCCCTGCTGCGAAACTACTTTGGTAATAAAAGCCTTTTCGGTATCAAAATTATAACGCATGGTTTCCGACTCGTACTCTTCAGATCCCTGCTTAAAAATCGGCTTTTGTGTCATCTCTCTGGTTGAATCGATCACTCCTTCAGCGTAAATCTCTTTTGTTTCAAGGTCAAGCTGAATATAATAAGCCGTAAGTTCTATTTGCTGGTAAGTAACTTTGGCCTTGTTATACAGAAACACTTTTTGTCCGTCAAGCGAAACAATCATCGAATCTTCGGCATTGTAAACAATGGGATCCACCAAAAAAGCCTCTTTGGTTTTCGAGGAATCCGTCAATGCGAAAGTTGAATCCATTGCAACAGTGTCTGACAATGTTAACGAGCTGATTGTATCTATCGCTGCATTTTGTACCGAAAAATTCGTTCCCGGCTCCTGTCCAAACAAGACCTGCCAGGGGCATACAATAAAAAGATATGTAAGAATTGATTTATTCAAAATGTTTTCTGCATTTCAACACCAATAGGCTGGACAAAAATATAAATATGGCTAAGACTATTTGCCTAGAAAATGTAAAATAATTCTAATTTTCTATTTTTAACCTTTTAATCTGGAGCCAGTATTAAATAAGACAAAATCCGGCAACGCGAGATACTACTCAACTATTTTTTGGGTTAAATAAATATAAATATCGTAGTGGTCATGAAAACCAGCTGTAAAAAACATATTTTTCTTCCATTAATCCTCCTTCTGTCTATTCAACAGCTATCGTTTGAAAAAGCAACAACTCAGGATAAAGATGAGCGCCGGCTTTCGGTAGTAGTAATCGATCCCGGGCACGGAGGAAAAGATCCGGGCACAGTGGGAGGAAAAGTCCAGGAAAAAGATGTGGTGTTGGACATTGCCCTGAAACTGGGCAACCAGATAAAAAGTGAGTTTCCGGAGGTAAATGTGGTTTACACCCGCAAAAGCGATGTTTTTATTCCCTTGCACAAAAGAGCCGATATTGCGAATAAAAATAATGCCGACCTGTTTATTTCCATACACGCCAATGCCGTTGAGCAAAGCTATGTTTACGGAACGGAAACCTTTGTTTTGGGACAACACCGGAGCGAAGACAACCTGGAAGTGGCCAAAAAAGAAAACTCGGTAATTCTGCTGGAAGACGACTATACCAATACTTACGAAGGCTTTGATCCAAACTCTTCCGAATCATACATTATGTTTGAACTGGTGCAGGACGAGTACAAAGAACAAAGCATTTCGCTGGCCAACCGGGTGCAGAATGAATTCAGGGAGCGGGCCATGCGAAAAGACCGCAGTGTAAAAGAGGCCGGTTTTCTGGTGCTGCGGCGCACAACCATGCCCAGTGTTCTGATTGAAACGGGTTTTTTAAGCAACGCCACAGAACGAAACTACCTCAACAGCGAAAACGGCCGGCAAAATATGGCTTCCGCCATTTTCAGGGCATTCAAAGCCTACAAAACCGAGGTTGAGCAAAAGAGCAGTTTTCACCTGGCAACCAACGATGTAAAACCTCAGCCGGTTCCAGGACCCGTTGAGGCGACAAAAGAAAACACCTCCCAACCGGCAGAAACTGAAACAAAAGCAACCAAAGAAAATGACTTGTTTTATTCGGTCCAGATAGCTGCCTTGAAGAAGAAACCGGATACCACT
>JBKDZK010000750.1:0-1987 GCA_047971205.1 Draconibacterium sp. | reverse complement strand
AACAAAAGAGGAAGCCAATGAGGAGCAGAAAAATAAGAAAAACGGCTGAAGAAAATAAAAAGATAGCCCAGCCGTAAATAAATAGAAATATTAAAATCCAGATAATTAAAGTAAAGTAAGCAGCTACAATAAACGCCTTTAACCGAAGGAAATTAATTTCATCTTCTTCTATTTTCTCTTTTGAAAAGGCTAAAATTGAAAATCCGGCAATTAAGAACAATGCGGCCACCTCATCCAAAAGGTTGGTTTGGGCATTCACAAAATACCGTGTATCAACATACGAGGTTACCAGCGTAAAAATGCGCGTTACAAACACATCTGGTTTTCCTCCAAAAAAGTAGAAATATCCAGAAACCACTCCTAAAACAAGCAGGACATATGCAACTTTTCTGTATCGGTTAGGAAGTAAGGGAATCGATTTCATTTCTGGTTTATGCTCAATATTATGCAAATGTATCCAGATGCGGTAATATTGAATTTCCATGTTGTAAAACCCATGTGCAAATGGTAAATTTAGGTCGTATAAAAGCTAAATTTCAACAACCGTCGTATGTGGTATGACTTTATAATTTATACTCCAACCTACGTTACCTTTTTTTGGGCTATTGTTCTTTCTGCTCTCAAGTTTCAGAACAAATAACCGGGCTAAGCATTTTCTTGGGATTTTTATGTTTGCTGCTTTTCTTCTTTATTTATCTCACGCGGTATTTTTTAAAAGGTATCTGGAAGTGTATCCTATTTTCGATTCTTTATACGTAACCACTTCGTTATCCGTATATCCACTTTATTTCTGGTATATCAAATTATTGACTATTGAGCCTGCTATTAATTATAAGAATTTGTTGTTGCTGCTTCCGTCCTTAATTTTAGGTTTAGGAACCGCAATACTTTATATATTAATGAGCCACGAAGAACAGGTTTTTTATATTAAGTTCAACCTGCTTCATGAGATCTCATCACACCCGGATTCTTTGAAAGTACTGATACAGAAATGGATTTTTATTGCCAGCAGGATTGTTTTTGCTTTTCAGGTTGTGATTTTTGTGATTCTCGGTAGCAGGCTGGTCGTTCGTTACAATAAACGGGTCGCCAATTTTTATTCGATCCTGGAAAGCAGAACAATACTTTGGGTTAACCTTTTACTTTTCTCATTTTTTGCTACGTCGCTTGTCAGCATGATTTTTAACGTTATCGGGAAAGCTATATTCTTTGACAATACTTTGCTTCTGCTTATTCCCTCAACAATTTTCAGTGTGCTACTTTTTGTAATTGGGTTGCAGGGATATATGCAAAATCACACCGTCGAAGATTTGGAATTTGATGAAAGGCAAACTCCCGAGCAGGAATTTAAGAGATACAACAATGTTGCCCTTAAAGAAAGACTACTGGAATTATTCACCAACGAAAAGATATACAAACAACCCGATTTAAAAATTACGCATGTTTCAGCCAATCTCCAGACTAACCGTACTTACATTTCCAATTTAATCAATTCTGAGTTTAAATGTACCTTCAGCGAATTTGTTAACGGATACCGTGTTGAAGAAGCAAAAAAGATGTTGAAAGAAAAAGATTCAACCATGTATTCACTGGATTATATTGCCGAAAAATCGGGATTTGGATCTATTAGTACATTTATTCGGGTCTTTAAGGAGTCTGAAGGCACAACACCTGGTCGGTTCAGGGATCGAAATTTCTGAGATCAACTATCATTTTCTGAAAATCGAGTAGGAGAAACGAGCGAGAATAAGAATTAAATTATTTTTGGTCGTTTGCATTGCTTTAGTCGAAAACAACGGATTCTTCTCCTCAACCAACTCATCAAATCCCTTAGTTTACTCTTCATCTGAGCATCTCGAAAATAGTTGAGCCAGCCCCGCATCAGCAGGTTTAGTTCTTTGACCATCTGGTCTGTACTAATCCCTCGATTGCGTTTGGTCTTCTCCCGTAATTTGTCCTTAAGCCTTTGCAAACTTGGTTTGCTCAA
>JBKDZK010000749.1:0-4281 GCA_047971205.1 Draconibacterium sp. | reverse complement strand
TGTATAGTTTTTTTCCCTCACCGTTTCTATCCCATTACATTAAGCCATTATACTTCCATTCACGTCTACTTATAAAACAACGTTCTTTTATACACAGTTAAAAATCCCGTTTAATACCAAGAGTGGCCTCTTTAAAATACTTTGGACCATTATTTTGCTCTCCTGTAAACACTTTTTCTGTTGGCATTTTTTCACTGGAAGTAGTAACTATGTATTTCCCGTTTGGGTTGGTATTAAACGAAATAACACCATCTTTTGACAACTTATATTTTACTTTTTTACCGGTATGCGTATTTAGAATCTCTATTACTGAACTATTCCAGGGATTCTGTAGTTTACATTCATTCCCTGTTAAACTTTCGATGCCAACAAATGAAACATTTTTGTTTTTATCAATTTCTGATGAAACCATAAAATTCGTCACCATTGATCTTTAAAAAAGGTTCCCGGTGAAACTACTTTATCTCCAGGAACCTTTTCATAATTTTTCGGACAATTATCCCGGCTTAAGTTATTTTACCATCCTTTAGCCGAATTATCAAGTGCTGTATTATTGGTTACTGCACTGTTTGGATAAGGCAAATCATAGAATTTCTGATTCCAGGCCCAGCCACAAGTTTCAGCCCAACGTTGAAGTTTTCCCCAACGCTTAAGGTTAAAGTATCTTACGGCATCGTCGCCAAATGTTTCAACTCTGAATTCATACTCTATGGCCGCCATAGCTTCTGTAAGGTTGTTAATTTCGTATGCAGGTAATACATCGGAATCGTCTACACCTGCCGGAACATATTTGGATTTATTAGCCAAAGCATAGTTTCGTGCCCTGCTTCGTACTTTTTCCAAAAACTTTTCGCAGTTTGTCCAATCAGATTTTTTGGCATAGGCTTCAGCAATTTGTAAATAAACCGATGAAAGTTTTTTATACCTAATATCTGCCTGCCATACATAATCAGTGCTGTTACCATAATAGATACATCTGTTCTGAATGTCGTATCCTCCCTGTCCTATTGTATTGTTACGCATTGAAAAATCCCAATTAACCATAATGCCATTCGGATAAGTTTCAATTTCGTCAAACGGAGTAAAGAATGCAACATCAAAACGAAGATCTCTCCATTTGTATTCGTTATCAAGTGTAGCATCATAAAGCGGAGACTCGCTAATACTTGTACCATCAATCATTGTGTACGATTCCAGCAAATCATTCGATGGATAAATGTATGCACCGGCATAGGAAGAACCTCTAATTATATCTCCCAATCCTTCACCCGCACTTCTTTTTGTTCCGGTATAAAAGTTCCTGTAAGAAGTAGCTCCGGGACCAAAACTGGCTACAAAAATTAACTCTGAGTTGTTCTCGTTATCCGTTCTATTTACATAATTCGGATCATCCAGTAATGCATAGCCAGCCTCATCTTTCAGGTTTTCAAAAGCAGTACCTGCCGCAATAGCAGCATCATAATCTCCTTTATAAACGTTAACATCAATCAGGTAGGCATATACAGCGCCTAAAGTAAGTCTTCCGGTTTGATCTTCAGGCCATTTTACTACATCTAAGTTATCTCTGGCAAATTCCAAATCAGGAAGAATTACGTCGTCAATAATTTTTTCCTTTACTGTTGGAGGAATATTTGTTTCCTCTTTATTTGTTACATCCTCCGGAATTTCAGTTCTTACGGGCACATCACCGTAGAACTGGATAAGGCGATAATACCACCATGACCTGATAAAACGCATTTCTGCCAAATACTTATTTTTGGCTTCTGACGAAATCTGTTCTTCAGTCATAGCAGAAACTCCTTGAATATTAATATTGCATCGGCCAATACCTGTATAGGCCCGTGAGTAAACTCCATTAACTACAGGATTATCGTTTATATCGAATGCAGCAAGCTGGTAGTCTTGATATTCACCAAATCCCCAGGTTCCGTAGTTATCAGTCATCCCCAATTCGAGTTGAAGAAGCGCCCAGTGATAGTTATTGTATCTTATAAAATTGTAACAAGCAATTGCAGCTTGACTTGCATGATCTTCGGTTAAGAAGAAGGTTTGATTATTAAGCGAACCATATGGACTCCTGTCAAGAAACTCTTCTGCACAGCTGGTCAGCAAAACTACAATAGATACTATAGTTATTTTTAATATACTTTTCATCTTCTGCTATGTTTTAAAAGTTAAGATTTAATCCAATCATATATATTTTAGGATTTGGAAAACCATCTCCCCAGGCCAGGTAGGTACCCCTACCTCCACTATAATTGTTTTCCGGGTCTATTCCCAGGAATTCATCAGAAGTTATAGTAAGAAGGTTTTCACCTGTTACAAATAACCTTGCACTTACGCTATTTCTAAATTTATAAGTGTATCCAACTGAGATCGTTTTCATTCGTGCAAAACCATTTTTGATAAATAATGCATCGTAAGATCCCTGGTATACATTCGTCCAGTATAAAGCCGGATACATGCCTTCTTCATAGGTTTGACCAACTTGCCATCTGTTGTCGTACCTGTCTACCATCATATTTCTGTACGGAGGATACATAGAGCAAAGTTGCTGTGCCTGGTGCTGATCGCGTCCCAGAGTAGCCATCCAAACCATCATAAAGTCGAAATTTTTCCAATCGGCAGTAATAGTTGAACCAAGGTTCCACTTAGGAATTGAGTTTCCAAGTACAGTCATATCATTGGCATCAATTTTCCCATCTGGGGCACCATCCGGGCCACTAATGTCAACATACTTATGCAGTCCCAGTCTTTTATTTGGTTGGGCAGGAGCAGCATCCAGTTCGGCCTGGGTAGTAAATAGTCCATCGGTTACATAACCATAAAATGAATTTAATGATTCCCCAACCTTATTAATGGTTTGACCATTCCATGGCAAACTTCCAACTTCCTGCTCTATTCCTTCACTCAGTTCCATTATTTCGTTTTTCCCATTCGAAGCAGTGAAACCTACACTGAACTTTAAGTCACCAACATTAGCCTTATAAGTTACCTCAAAATCGGTACCTGTGTTTTTAACTTTTGCAAAGTTGATAGTTGGAGGATTAAGTCCCACATTCTTCGGTATTACCATTCCACGAAGAATACCATCTGTTACTTTATTAAAATAATCAGCAGTAATAGCTAATTTTCCGTCAAACAAACCTAAATCAACACCGATATCAGTAATGGTAGTTGTTTCCCATTCCAGTTTTTGGTTAGCTAAACCATCCTGAACATATCCGGCACTCAGTTTCTGCAATTCATTAGGACCAAAAACAACATTCTTTTGGTTAATGGCAACAGAAGTAGGATAATAAGATCCAACAGATTGGTTACCTAATTGTCCCCATGATGCACGTAGTTTAAAATTAGCAATCTTGTCAACATCAAAAAATCCTTCTTCATGTATCTTCCAGGCACCTGAAACAGAAGGGAAAACCCCCCAGCGATTATCTTCTGTAAAACGAGATGAACCATCAACCCTTAAGTTGAAATTGAACAGATACCTGCTTTTATAATCATAACTTAAACGTCCGAAATAAGAAGCAATGGCCAATTCGGCTTTAGAACCGGTAACATTAGATTCTTCTCTGTTTGTTCCGCCACTAAGTACCTGCATGTTATCTGCATCAGAGGCAAAATCTTTAACCAGACCATGCATATTGTTATTTGTGGTATAAAGTTGGCGTGAGTGAGCTGCCATACCACTCATATTATGATCACCGATAGTTTTGGCATAACTTACAATAAATTCTGCCAACCACATATTATCAAAATCGCGGTACTCGGTATATTGGTTTCTATCTCTTTGAGTTCCCCCGATATTATATTTAGGCTGATAATCTTGATAATTCTGGTATGTTAAATCGTAAGCTGCATTGAACTTAAATTTTAAATCTTCAATCACTTCTATTTCTGTATAAAAATTATCGAGGAAACGTAGCCACGTGTTACTAATACTGTTTACTTCATATCCAATCAGTGGATTACCTATTCTTCCAACAGCCAGTCCCAGATCATTTGGGCCACTTAAAACTCCTTCTTCATTACGAACCTGATCCCAATATGGACCTTCCATAATTAATGCAGCTTGTGGTCCGTTTCCTGCTCCTTCCTGAACCTGTTTCGATACATGAAGGTTGTTTCCAATCCTTAACCATGGTTTTAACTGGGCATCCAGGTTTGACCTTGCAGAAAATTTTTCGTAGCCAGATTCAGGTCCAATACCATCCTGATTAAGGTACTCCCCTGAAATGTAGTAGTTAACTGTTTTTGAACCACCACGCACACTAAGGT
>JBKDZK010000748.1:0-3732 GCA_047971205.1 Draconibacterium sp. | reverse complement strand
TATCTGCGCCCATTCTATAATGAGATATTTACCCTTTTCTTTTTTATCTAAAATATCTGCCCCCCCCCTAACCTACTCGTGTACAGAAACAAAAGAAATAGATAACTCCATTCGGGCAGCAAAACGGATATTCATTTATAAAAAAAAGTCGATTTGCATAGGGGTAAACCGGCTTACGTGTGCCTTATACACAGAAATCAATAAAATGAAGAGCAATATACCTTGGCATATCATCGCCAAATTCTTTCGAAAAACGATTACACGAGAAGAACTTGCCGAGTTAGACAAATGGTTGGGGGAAGATGCGGAAAACGAAGTCTTGTTGTCTGAAGCGTACAATATTTACAGCGTAGCGCAACGTCCGCCACAACCATTTTCTCCCGATATTGAAGTGGCCTGGGGAAAAATTGCGAAAAGGCTCTCCCCTGCCCGTGCCGCTAAAAACAACTGGTTTGGAAAGGTTAAATATGCAGCAGCAGTTGCTGCGGTTTTTGTGGTGGCACTGTCGTACATCTGGTTGAACAACAAGATAAAAAGTTCACAGATAGCGCAATCATATACAGAAATTTTCACCCCGATGGGACAAAAAACAATGGTGGTATTGCCCGACAGTTCGATGGTTTGGTTAAATTCCGGTTCATCCTTGAAGTACAAAGGAGATTTTAATTTGAAAGTGCGCGAGGTAGTCCTGAAAGGTGAAGGCTACTTTGAAGTGAAGAAAAATACATCGAAACGCTTCAGGGTGAAGACCGGAATTTTCGATGTTGATGTCCACGGAACGGCTTTCAATATAAAAAACCACGAAAGCGATAATTTTCAGGAGATTACCGTAGCACACGGGAGGGTCGGCATTTCCGACAAAAACGGAGAAATACGGCAACTGGCCCGTGGCGACCAGGCGCTTTTCGATAAAGATTTGAATATCATAACATTCAGGAAAAGTGTTCCGGATGTGGTAAGCGCCTGGAGACACAACGAATTGATCTTTGATAACACGCCACTGGAAGAAGTCATAAACTACATGGAAAGATGGTACGGCGTAAACATAACCATCGATGTGGCAATGAAAGGGAAGCACAGTTATACCTTCAAAATCAAAACCGAGTCGCTGCGCGAAATGCTCGAAATGATAAAAGTGATAACGCCGCTTGAATATGAAATAAACGGAAAAGACGTAAAAATAAAATACACAAACTAAAAACGACAAACAAATATGCCTATGCTAAATTAACTGTATTTCTTACAAAAAAACAGACCTGCCCACGGGCAAGTCTGTCATTAAAAAAATGTTTAATCGCAGTATCTGAAAAAAGATACAAATTGCCGCTTGTGCTTTTTCATTGATACTGCCTAAAACCAACGACAAAATTATGAAAAAAATTTATGAAAACACGGGGGGAATATCCATACGCCCTTCTGTCCTAAAACTGTTACTGACTATGAAACTAACGCTGATACTTATATGCGGGCTTGGGCTTCTAAACAGTATAGCTGCGGATACTTATGCGCAAACTGCCAAAATAACGCTCAACTTTAGAGATGCCAGTGTCAAGGATATACTTTCGTACATCGAAGACAATTCAGAATTCTCGTTTATGTACGACAATAACAAGATTGACGTTAACCGGAAAGTTGATATCAAAATCAAAAACAAAACCATCGATTTAGCTCTAAATCAACTTTTTGCAAACGAACAGATTACAACCCAGGTTATCGGGAAGCATATCATTATCGTACCCGAACACTATTTGGCAGAAAATAATTTCATCGGCATATTGCAACAGCAGAAAGGCGTGAGCGGTAAAGTAGCCGATGTGGGCAATCAGCCCCTGCCCGGTGTAACTGTTGTGGTAAAAGGCACTACACAAGGTACGGTAACCAATGCGGACGGAAACTACTCCCTTTCCAACATCCCCGAAAATGCCACGCTCGTGTTTTCGTTTGTGGGGATGCAGACGCAACAAGTTGCCGTGGAGAGCCAAACCTCGATAAACATAACGATGGAAGTTGACGCTATCGGACTGGAAGAGGTCGTGGCTGTAGGGTATGGAACTGTCAAAAAAAGCGATTTGACGGGGGCTGTTGGCACACTTCCGGGAGATGCCGTATCTGAAAGACGGACAACTCAGGTATCCCAGGCACTTCAGGGAGCCATGGCAGGGGTAATGGTTACCAGGAACAATAATGCTCCGGGCTCCACAGCAACAATTAGAATTCGTGGCATTACTACCATCGGAAACAATGACCCACTTATTATTGTGGATGGAGTACCCGTAAATAATATTAACGATGTTAATCCAAACGACATTCAGGATATTTCAGTGCTTAAAGATGCAGCTTCTGCTTCAATTTACGGTTCGAGAGCTGCTGCGGGTGTTATTCTTGTAACAACTAAACGAGCCAAGGCAGGTGAACTTAACCTTGACTATAATGCAGAATATGGTTTTGAGACTCCCACAGAAATTCCGGAATATGTGAATGTCGCCCGCTATCTTCAAATAGTGAACGAATTGCGATGGAATGATAATGGAAATGATGCAAATGAATATCCTCTATATCCCAAAGATCTGGTCGATAACTACATAAGTCTGAATGCTGAAAATCCCGACTTGTATCCGAATACCAATTGGGTAGATTTAATCTTGAAAGATTATGCACCAAGACAAAGTCATACATTAAGTGTTTCGGTAGGTACAAACTCCATCCGGTCGAAACTTTCGCTTGCTTATGACAAAACAGATGCTTTGTACATGGGAAGAAGCTATGAAAGAATTACATCCAGGTTCAACAACGATGTAAACATTAATAAATTTTTGTCAGCCACGTTAGACATGTATTTCAAACGATCAATCAGCGAACAGCCCAGCATCGATCCCATGTATCAGATGCTGATTGCTGCACCTGTTTATGCGGCTGAATGGTCTGACGGACGCGTGGCTTCCGGTAAAGACGGGCAAAATACATACGGGCAAATCAAATATGGAGGTTACAGAAATAACTGGTACAATCAAGTTGGAGGAAAACTGTCGCTTAATTTTACACCTTTTGAAGGTTTCAAATTATCTGCTGTTGTTTCACCTAATTTAGGTTTCGATAAGGCAAAAAATTTCCAAAAGAAAGTTCCTTATACAGCATGGGATGATCCCACCATGGTTAGGGGGACTCTTCTATGGGCGGCTTCAACAAACTTATATGAAAACCGAAACGACAATTACCAGGTCACCTCCCAGGTTCTGGCTAGTTATTCAAATATATTTGGTGAGCATAGTATTAATATTTTAGGAGGATATGAAAACTATTATGCATTTTATGAAAACCTGGGTGCTTCAAGAGAACAATACGAACTCACTTCATTTCCATATTTAAATCTTGGACCTTTAACCTACAGGGGAAATAGCGGAAATGCATCGGAAAATGCTTACCGTTCCTGGTTTGGCAGAATAATGTACAACTATCAAAACCGCTATTTCATTCAGGGAAATTTAAGATATGATGCTTCTTCAAGATTCTACAAAGATTACAGGTGGGGATCTTTTCCATCTTTTTCTGCAGGTTGGGTAGTAACTGAGGAGTCATTCATGCAAAATCAGACAGTATTACCCTACCTTAAATTAAGGGCTTCCTGGGGAGCATTGGGAAATGAAAGAATTGGGAATTATCCATACCAGGCAACCATCGGATTTTCCGATGCACTATTTTTCCAGGGTTCTGATATCCATTCAGCACAAACTG
>JBKDZK010000747.1:0-8768 GCA_047971205.1 Draconibacterium sp. | reverse complement strand
TTAAAACATGTTTCATCTCCGCCGGGGCTCCAACCATAAATACAGCCAATGTTTTGTATCCACAGGTTTTTAAGCGTTTCGTGCTTTCCAATGGGGCGAAAAAGATGGGTGGAAAGCTTCCGGGCAATGGAAATACCCGTAAATTTAATGTCGGAAATCGTGCTTCCCGAAACCAGTGCGTAACCATAATCATCAGAAAACGACCTGCCGATAACCGAGTTGTGCAGGTTTGAATACCAAATTCCCGCACCCATCATGTTGATATTTGCCGGGATACTAATCCGTGTATTTTGGTAAAAGCTCCCCGGAGGTATCCATACACCTTTCCCTTGTTCTGCCGCAGCAGCAATACATCTTTTTATGGCCTCCGTATCATCGATTGTGTCGTTGGGTGTTGCGCCAAAATCGGTAATCGATAAATAGTTTTCAGGCATGGGTAAGGGATCGGGAGCTAATTCAAGGTCAATCAGGTCAATGCCATACCACGAACAAGTATCTCCTTCATCCTTTTGAAACTTAACGATGTCGCCTTTTTTCAGCTCCAACTCCAACGATTTTTCATCGTACCTTCTGAGCCGGGTATTTGTACTTTGCGAATCGTAACATTGCGCAGAAGTGAGGGGGATATCCATTTTATGGGTACCGTTGAGGTACAAACTGATGGTTCCGTTTGAGTTTTTTGGAATGCTGTACCTCAGAGTCAGCCTGTTGGCAGGTGCATCGCAGGCAAATCGTACAAAACCGCCCGTTCCCTGTAAATGTACATAAGCTTTTTCGGATGAAACTTCCAGGATTACCTTATCTAGGTTTTTGGAAGCTGCCCCCCCAATCAAATTGTCTTCGGCTTCAAAAGTCCGGAAGGGAACGGTTGCCCCCCGTTTTGAGGCACTGGCCGTATTCCCGAAGATCAGACCTAAGACGATAAGACTTAAAATATTGATTATTAACTTTTTTTGCATTTTTATTACTATTTACAGATTTTAACACCCCTTGTGTGAAATACTCCAGACAGATGGTTTAACCGTTGAGGGTATTCTCACACAAGGGGCAATAATAATTCGTATCAGCTATTCGATTATAATTTTTTGTTTGTATGAATTCTGATTGGATAATTGTACATCAACAAAATAAACCCCCGATGCAAACGCTGATACATCCATTGACACGGTATTGCCCGAGATGTACATTGCTTTTACCATTTTCCCTGTGAAATTGTATATCCTCACGGTGGAAATAGATGTTTCTGCGACAATATTTATTTTGTCGTGCGCAGGGTTTGGATAAACCATAAACGGGACTTCCTGATCCACAATACCCGTTATTCCATTGGCATATTCTACCCTATTTGAAAAGGATGGATTGTCAATCTCGTTGCCCGGAACCTGTATTTTCACCTGATAGTATGCGGTGCCTCCTGTATAATCCTGATCGACAAATATCATCTCATTGTTACCTGAAACAGAGTCTATTATGGCCATCTCATTTAGTGATACCCCTTTCAGGATGTAGTAATAGGCAGGAACAATTTCGTTTGCCCTGTTTTGGTACTTTGTCCACGAAAGGTTTGTTTCTGTGGCTGAAGTCCCTTCCGCAACCTGTAGGAACATGGTGCTTGCAGCCGGACCATATTCCGTTTCATCGCCACATTCGTTTACGTAGGTAATGGCATAGGTTGCCTGTCCGGTACCGGGCGAAGATTGTTCGTCTGTAAATTCAGCCGGCGAAGCTAAATCACTGTTGCCAATTAACTGATAGTTATGTCCTTCTTTTCTGTAAATATTCTATGAAGTAATGTTTTTGTCCGCAGCTTTTTCCCAGCTTATTTTGTTTTTTTTCTGACTGGAAATATAGGTGACTTTCGAAATTTCCCTTCCTTCAAACAGATTTGCCGTAACTATATCATCCGATTTCGAGAAAGTTATCGAATCGCCAACGCCGGCGCGGGTATCAACGCTTGCACCCGCTTTGTCCATGAGCGTATCACCATTGGCAATAAAGTTAACAAACTCAATGCTGTCGATGCGGGTAGTAGTTGCCCCGGGCACATCAAAACGGGTTTTTACCAGCCGTCCCACTGATACGAGATCTTCAAAACGAATGTTCGTTGTGGTGGCTGCCGGCGATTTATCATAAATGTAAACCAAAAATGTTTCACCACTTTTTATCTGACGTGGCAAAGGTTCGCCGTCGTACCTTGTATCTTCATACATGGCGTAGTCTTCTACCCATATCTTCCTGAAAGTAATATCCCGGAAACTGGCTTTATCAAGTGTAAAAAGGCGTATCATGGTTGCAGAGTGAAGGATATCGATATTTTCAAAAAGCAGGTCGGAAAAATAGTCGCTTTTTGTTTCGGAGCCCAACCGGATGCCGGTTGCCATGTGCGACCACAACACACAATTGCGGTAGGTTTGATTAACAGGATTCACCGTTGACCAGGTTGCTTTGGGCGAAATGGCATCGTCCTGCGAATAAATAAAACAATTTTCGACCAGTACGCCTTGGCAGCCGTCTATATCCAGCCCGTCGGTGTTCGACAGCGTAAAATCATTGATTACTTTTACCCTGTCGATGTGCAGGTTGTCGGTTTCAATGCTGTGCACGTTCCACGAGTAAGAATCCCTTAGAAAAACTCCTTTTATTGACACGCAATCGCTGTTTCGCAAGTATAGCAGTTTGCCGGGTATTTTCGTTCCCCCGTTTTCGGTTTCATATACCGGCCTCACCATTTTCCCGTTCCCGTCAATGGCGCCCCGTCCGCGAATAGTTAAGTTATCGGCATTTTCGGCTTTTAAGAAATATAAAAATTTAGTTGAGGGGTTGATGTATTGTATATCGGTATGTACATCCGAACCTTTAATTAAAGCTCCGGGTGCCAGATAAAGGGTCATATTGCCTTTCAGGGTAAACGAACCCGAGCGGTAAAGTCCGGCCGGAAAATAAAGCGTTCCGCCGGCAGGCAATTCATCAATGGCCTGCTGAAATTGAGTGGTAATCAGCGAATCGCCGGTAGCGCTCACGCCGTAATCCATAATGTTAACAACACTTGCATCGGAAAGTGACGGGACATCTACCTCTGGCGGATCGGCAAAAATAATCAGCTTTTTCATAAAATTAATGTTGACAACCAGTTGTTGTGGTTCGTCAATGGAAAGTGCCAGGGTGTTGTTGGTTACGGTACCCGGAATATTCCGTCTTTCGGGACGTATTTTATAACTGGAAATGGTACCGACCGAATCGGGTGCGGTAATTACAATCTCGGCCGTTTCCGACATTGCAAAATGGACGTACTCAAAGTCTTTGTAGCTCTTAACCGGAACTACAACACCGTTCACTTCTACCGAAAACAACTGTCCGTCAGGATCAGGTATGGAATATGGCGTAATTCCGGATTGAGCATTGGAAAAAAAGGCAATTCTTAAAAAAAGCGTTATCAGTAAGTACAATTTAAACCTCATTTGTTTAGTTTTTTGGATTAATAATTCAGTTTGTATTACTCTCAAAGTTGCGTTCAACGGGGTTTAACACTTTGTATTTGATTCATCAAGGGAGGATAATTTCATCCCTTTCGTCCATGTGTTTTTTTAGTTTACCGGATAGCTGTTCAACAAGCTCTTTATTGGCAGCTTTTTCCGAGATATTTATGGTCTCTTCCGGATCGGTTTTCAAATCATACAACATCCGGGCAACAACGTCGCCCGAATTGTCATCAAACCATTCGGTATAAGTGTGGTCCCGGGTTACAATGGTTTCCCCTTTTACCCACCGGCAAAAGGCTTCTGTTTTCCAGGGCTGTGCAGGGTCTTCCATCAACGGAACAAAACTTTTGCCCTGCACGTGGAAAGGTTTTGTCAATCCTGCCAACTCACACACCGATGGGTAAATATCCACATACTCAACCAGTGCATCGGTTTTAATGTCCTGTTTCTTGCCGGGGGCTCGCACAATCACCGGCGCATGCAATACTTTTTCAAAATTGCAATGCTTGCACCATAAGCCATGTTCATCCAGGTGCCAGCCGTGGTCGCCCCATAAAATTACAATGGTGTTCTCGGCCATACCCAGGCGGTCCAATTCATCCAAAACTTTACCTACCTGAGCATCGGTGTAACTCACACAGGCGTAATACCCCTGGATTAATTTTTTTGATAGTTCTTCGTTCAAAGGCCCTTCTGCCGGCATGTCATTATAATGGTCACGTAACTCACCAAAGTTGTGCATACACTGGTCCGGTGCATCTTTGGGTTTTTCGCGATAAACGGGTAATTTAATGTTGTTATAATCATATAAATCCCAATATTTTTTTGGTGCATTAAACGGGAGGTGTGGTTTTAAAAAGCCCACAGCTAAAAAAAACGGTTGGTTATTTTTGCTAAAATCCTGAAGCCGGTGAATGGCTTCTTCGGCAATTACGCCATCAGGATAAATGGTGTCGGGTCCTTCTGCTGCTTCATAAGCCGGGCCTTTGTCGTCATTTTCTTTGGCCCGTTTAACTGATTCGGGTAATACGTAATACTGCCCGCCTGTCCAGCCCCCTTTCGGAAACCAGGGTGTTTCGCTCCAACTGCCTTTCCCGTCTTTAATTTCATGAAAAACCTTGCCCAGTGAAGCCGTATAATATCCGTTGTTTTTGAAATGCATAGGTAAACTAACCACGCCCGGCACCTCTTTGTCGAGAAACAGGCGATAATTTACAAAGCGGTGCCTGTTGGGGCGGATGCCCGACAAAACACTGGCCCGCGATGCCCCGCAAACAGGGATGTTACAGTAGGCACGGTTAAACACCAGACCGCCCTCGGCTAACTTATCAATGTTGGGCGATTTTATCTGCGGGTGGCCGTAACAGCCAATCTCGGGCCGCAGGTCGTCAACAACAATAAATAAAACATTCGGCTTTTGGGTGTTTTGTGCGCCAGTGAACCCCGAAAAAGACAGGGTTACAAGCAAAAAAAACAGTATTCGTTTCATAATAATAGTAGTTATTTTCTTATAGTGAATACCGGGTCATTTTCAAAATCATCAGACAACGGAGCCAGAGGCAAAACATCGTCACCCATATTTCGGGCAACGGTAAGTGCCAGTATTTTAATTTTTTCGTTTGCCGGCAATTGAATTTTTCTTACATCTTTACTAAGGCCAAACTCATATTTAAACATGTAAGAATATTGGTAGGCTTCGTTTTTTGACGGGTATGAAAGGTGCCGGTGACTTGCGTACCAGGCAATGTTACCTGTTTTTGAAAAGGGAGCTTCAACACTGGTGAGTGTATAGCCGTCTTTTGCAAACTCGCGCTTGTAATACTGGCCAATAAAGCCGGTCCAGTTCTCAAACCTCTGCGAGTATTGTTTATCGCCAATATTCCATGTTCCAACGGTATCTTCTGTTGCCACCGCCAATACACAGAGTTTGGTATATCCTTCCGGAATGGTAATTTCCTGTCCCTGACAAGCCAGGATGTTGTTCTTTCCATCTTCCTTACTTCCCATTTTAAAGCGTATTCCTTCGCTTACTATTTCATCGGGAACCAACTCGGCGGGATAGCTATAACTGAACTTTTCAAAAAGATTGGCATCATCTCGGTTCCTGTCATAGCTAAATGCGTCTTCGTTGTAATCGATCGGAATCGCCTCCTGTACAATATTTTGAGTTTTCAAAGCAGGTTTTTCCAATTTTACCGCAAAACTTTTAATGGTGTAATGCCCCAGGTCAAAAGTCAGTTTGTTACCGGTGAAAGCCGCATCGGCTATTCTTTTTTCCTGGCCGTTTACTTCATAGGCATCTGTAATTTTACCCGGCAGTGTTAATTGAACCCGACTTTGATCTTCTCCGCTCAATTCATTTACCCGGAGAATGAGGTAATCCCCGCTCTCTTTTTCTTTAGTGCCATCAGTCCAATGTTTGGGTTATCAACAGAAAAGAATGAATTCTCCCTGCCAAGCGCTCCGCTATGTTTAGGAACTTCGAAAGCCAGCAAGGGTTGGTTCAGGAATTTGCCCTGCAAAAACGATTGCGCTTTGTTCCAATTGTTTGCGTGGCCGTAAATACCGTATTTGAAATGATGAATACCAAAATCCTGCGAACGCTGGTCTTTAAAGCGGTCATTCGCTTCGGGTGTAAACATCAGGGTCAGGCGGAGCGTATTGTCGTTGGGTTTATCCGAACCGTATTTGCAATCCTCCAATATGGTTACTCCGTATGAATTGTCGGGGCTGGTTAGGTCGAACCATTCTTTTGAAGGGACTTCAAATTTCAGGCTGTCGTTATTTCCCCGTTCAATGGTGCCAACACCGAGGTTGTAGGTGGCATGTTCGTTGGCTACGGTTAGCGGGAAAGCAGCTTTTAAACTAACTTCGGCTGACTGCCAGTTAAGCACATTATCCACTTCCACACGCTTGCCCGCTTCTCCTGCCGAAAGACGAAGGAACTGACTGATTTCAGAATTCCTGCCTTTGCGGTCCACTTGTAGTGAAACCCTTACCGGGCCGCGCTCCACTATCTTTACCGAAACCTCGTTGTTCATATAAGCTACCGGCGGTTTTTGCCGGTCGTCCCAATCCATGTTCCAGGCCGGCCAGTTTGTTGGCGTTTCTTCCAAAAACTCCAGGCGGGCAGGCTTAGCCAGCAATTCTTTTGACGCTGTTTTATCGAAAATGCTGCTTATATCGCCGTTTGCATCCAACACTACTTTATAATATGCATTTTCAAGTAATTGGTTTGAAACCGCTAATTCCGGACCGGCATTTTTAAGCTCTTTAACTTCTCTTACATCGTAAATTGCGTACCCTACGGAAGGGACATCTGACAGAAAAAGTATTTTTAACCGGTTATCTTTCCAATCAACCACTTGTGTTGGCAAGGCCTTATCGTTTTTATCAAACACCTGTACATTTCCTGGAAAATGATCGTACTCCATTTCCACCGACACTACATCCTCACGGCCTTTGGCTATCGGGTTGTACACCAGCACCGAACGGCCCTTCCCGGTGGTATTGCATAAAGCCGACAAATTTGCAATTGAATTTTTTAAGGTTTCGGAAAAACCGTTTGCCGCAATAAACTCGTCGTTCCACGAAAATTCATAAGCTCCGGGAATACTGGTTCCGGGCAGAATATCGTGCATTTGGCAGCCTAAAACCAGCTCCCACGAATTATTTATTTTATCAAAAGGATAGTCGGCAGCGCCGTACCAGTCGGTAATCGCAGCCATTTGTTCGGCAGCCTTGGCCAGCTTTTCATTTTTGCGGTTCATGCGTTTCATAAAACCCTGAGACGTTGTTGAACCCGCGCTGTGCTCAATCAACAGCAAATCGCCCTTGTAAACCGGGAGTTTTTCCCGCAATTCGTGCGTAATGTCTTTGTACATTTGATCTGATGAAGTGAGTACCACTTTTATTTTGCTGTTGTTGTTTGGCAGGCTGGCAATGGCATTTCTGACATCGTTTTCGCGGGGGGCGCCGCCCATATCGCCAACGCCATAGTAACGGTAGTCAAATAAATTGCCGTATTTCCGTTCGTTTTCGTTCATTCTGGCCAGCCAGGTAGAATCACGGTCCAAATGCGGTTCGACACGTCCTGTATATCTGGTTGCATTTAAAGCGGCAACAATCCCTTTTCCGTCGGGGCCGTTCCACACACCCACATTAAAAGGGATGCCGGCAGCCGAGCGCCAGGTAAGTTTTTGTGTTGAAAAACCGAGCAAGCCGCAGTGTGCCCAAACCGATGGTACGCTGGCCACAAAGCCAAAACAGTCGGGCAGCATGTAATCCACGCTTTCCTTGCCAAATTCCTGTCTGAAATACTGATTCCCGTATAACGCCTGTCTGATCAGCGATTCGGAAGAAGAAATATTGACCTCGCCTTCATCAACCGAGGAACCTGACACGTACCATCTGCCCTGTTTAATGTAGTCTGCCATTTTTTTGAACCGTTCGGGGTAATATTCCTTCATCATTTTATAGCGGCGTGCCCCGGTGAAGTTGAACACATAGTCGGGGTATTTTTCAAACAGGTAAAAATTTTCGTCTAATATGTTTTTCAGGTATTCATCAATTGTTGTGGGGTAGGCCCATTTCCACTGGGTATCGAGGTGCGAATAACCAACGGTATATAATACTTTTTCTTTTGAAATATCATAGCCGGGCCTCCGGGTGAGCGGCTGCGCTACACCGCTGGTTACTGCCAATAAAAGCAGGAATAGGTAAGTAATTTTTTTTGTTGGAATGGATGTGTTCATAAAATCTCGTTTTTCTTCCGGTTAAAATCTCTGCCTTGTTTTTGTATGCCTTAGAGTGGGGTCCCCCATTTGTCGGTGATTTTGACGTTTGCTGTATTCACTTGCTTAACAAGCGGTTGGTCCGAACCGGGCTTTTGGGCTTCCAAACCCGATATAAGCATGTCTTGCACATCGTCTAACACCAGCGCCGGACGGATGTCTTTTCCTTCAAAATTCAGCTTAATGTTTTCGAGCGTTATGTTTTCTGCATGTCGAATGTAAAATCCGTAAGAAGGCAATTCGGTCTGGAACATACGGTTATAAGGGTATTTATCGGAGTACTCGGGAACAAGCAAGGTTGTATCCGCCGGGTCGGTGTTTCCGGTTACCGAAATGTCGATGTTTGAAAGATGGATGTTTTTTACGTTTTGGCCGGGATAGCCGGTTATTGAACTGCTTACCATGCCACAATTCCTGGCGGTGAGGTTACTTATCCTTACATTCTGAAGGATGCCGGACACCGCATCGGGCTTTCCGTCCCAGGTGCTGTTACGGT
>JBKDZK010000746.1:0-2626 GCA_047971205.1 Draconibacterium sp. | reverse complement strand
AGATCAAAATTTCCCTGGGTGGTAGCACCGTGTAAAATGTTAAAAGTCAATACGCGGACGGTGTTGTCCTTCTGTCCATAATTCTGTGAATAGCCAGAAAAGCCAAGCAATACGAAAATCGCGATAACGGTTATAACGGTAAATATTCTCAAAACTTCCAATTTTTAGTGAGTTCCAAAAGTAGTGAATTCATTTTCAATTTCCTTTTTTCAATTAACTTTGAGACAGATCAACTTAAACCTTATTCAATGAAGCGTTTCTTAATTACCATTCCTTTTGTGATAGTTTTCCTCGTTCTTTTTTCGTGCAGTTCGAATACGCAAAACTGGACACATTTTAGAGGTTCTGATATGAATGGGCACGCCAATGTGGAAAAAGCTCCCTTGCATTGGAATGACACGGAAAACGTGGTTTGGGAAGTACCGGTGAAAGGTGTAGGTTGGTCATCGCCGGTAGTATTGGGAAACCAGGTTTGGCTGACTTCTGCCGAAGAAGACGGCACAAAGTTTTATACCTTTTGTTTTGATTTAAAGACCGGAAAGCTACTTGACGAGAAAAACATTTTTACATCGGATGAACCACAGCGCATACACAGTACCAACTCGTATGCAACACCAACTCCGTGCATTGAAAAGGGAAGGGTTTATGTTCATTTCGGCGATTTTGGTACTGCGTGTATTGACACCAAAACTTTTAATGTGGTTTGGAAACGCGAAGATTTGCGTTGCAAGCATATGCAGGGGCCGGCTTCTTCGCCAATTATTTACAAAGAACTGTTGATTCTGCACCTGGAAGGTACCGAAGATCCGTATGTGGTGGCCTTGGATAAAACCACGGGCGAAACCATCTGGAAGAGTGTGCGCCCCAAGGAAATTTACGATCCGCTGGAGCCTGTTTACCGGAAATCGTACCAGACGCCAATTGTGATAAATGCAGGTGGAAAGGAACTGCTCATCAGTAATTCGGCTTACATGTGTTTTGCACACGATGTAAATACCGGCAAAGTGATCTGGACTTTTTCCTACGGATACGACTCTACGGTTAGTCAGCCACTGTATTACAACGGGCTGGTGTTTGTTAATTCGGGCTGGATTTTCGAGGATAACACGCCGTTTTTTACGCGGCAGTATGCGATCGACCCGACAGGGAAGGGAGATGTTACCAAAACTCATCAGGTGTGGATGTACGACGATGAAGTTCCACAAATTCCAACTCCTGTAATTGTTGACGGACTTATGTACATGGTTCACGACCGTGGCATGGTCACCTGTTTGGATGCCATGAGTGGAAAACCTGTATGGAAAGAAAAACTGAAAGGAAACTTCAACGCTTCGCCCATTTACGCAGCAGGCAATATCTACTTCGTAAATGTGAAAGGCGATTGCACCATTATTAAACCCGGCAATTCATTTCAAAAAGTGGCCGAAAACAGCATTAACGAAACCGTTAAAGCCATTCCAGCTTTTGTAGGCGATCAGATGATTCTACGTACGAAGGATAATCTTTATCTGATAAAGTAATTTCTGTATTCTTTTGGATGTGTTTCATTATTTTTAAATAAAAACTACAATTATAGTTTTTATTTAAATTATTTGATATATTTGATTCGTGATTGAAATTTATACAGTGTAATTATGCAGGAAATAACCAAAGCTCAGGAAGAAATCTTAAAAGCCCTTTGGACACTAGAAAGAGGGGCTGTAAGTGACATTCTAAATGCACTGCCCGATCCCAAGCCCGCTTATAACACGGTTGCGACCGTTATAAAAGTACTGGAAAAGAAGAAATATGTGTCGTATAACAAATACGGAAAAACTTTTGTGTACTACCCGCTAATCAGTCAAAAAGAGTACGGCAAGCAAATTTTCACCAGTACGCTAAAAAACCTTTACAACAACTCGCTTACCCAAATGGTATCTCATTTTATGAAAAGCAAAAAGGTGAGTCTTGATGAACTGGAAGCGCTGAAAGCTTCTATCGAGGATGAAATTAAAAAACAAAAACCGTAAACGATGGACACCCCAACTAATTACCTAATCGCCACTTCTGTTTGTTTGGCATTTGCTTACATTATTTATCTCCTGTTTTTCAGAAAGGAAACCAATTTCAAACAGCGCCGCTTCTTTCTTATTTTTGCGGCAGTTTTTTCGCTGCTTTTCCCAACGGGAAGTTATTATATTCTTTTGCCTTTAACTACAAAAGCTGAAACACAAACAGAAGTTTTAGCACCGCCTCCGGTTTTGGAAAGACCAGCAGAACAGGTTTCTGCAAACAACTTTTATCCGGCTAGTCCGGTTTCCGTACCCGATACTGAACCTGCCCAAAAGAGAAATTCATTCAATTTGCTGCTGACACTACAATACCTTTATTTTGCAGGACTTGCTGTTTTGATCCTTCGATTTATTGTACAACTCGTAATGATCAGCCTTTGGTACTCCCAATCGCGTAAGGTGAAGCAGCCAATGTTTACCCTTTTGTTTCACGAACGTTTTTCCACACCCTTTTCTTTTTTTAGTTGGATTTTTCTGACAGATAAAAAGCTGCCTGAAGCCGATTTGGAAAAAATTATTGCACACGAAAGCGTACACGTGAAGCAAAGGCACTCTTTCGACGCTGTATTTTTTGA
>JBKDZK010000745.1:0-2351 GCA_047971205.1 Draconibacterium sp. | reverse complement strand
CTCTTTGGATTTCAACACCTCGCTGCCGGAACCTTCCGAAAAACAAAATGGAATCGAAAACAAGCTGTCGGAACATTCCGAAAACCTGAATCCCGGAAGGAACAAGCTTTCGGGAATGTCCGAAACCCTGCCCCGGCCCAAGTTGAAAGCTTCGGAGCTTCCCGCTCAGCTGTTTTTCTCCCGGTTCGGACTTTCGGGAACTTCCGAAACACAGAAACCGATCGCGGGCAGCCTGTCGGGGTTTTCCGACAAAACAAACCAGCCGGGAGCAGGCTTTTTCCGCAGTTGCGGAAAACTCCAAAAAGAAAAAAATCAACCTTTCCGGGCTTACGGAAAGTCAAAACCGGAACAAAAACAGCTTTTCCGCACGTGCGGAAAGTGTGAACCGGATTCAAACGAAGGTTTCCGCAGGCGCGGAAAGTCAGAAATAAAGCAAAACCAACGTTTCCGCAAATGCGGAAACTTGATTTTCAAAAAGAACAAAGATTGGATAGCGGATTTTCAGTTACCTGAACCTGTAATACCAATTGTTTTTCAGAGTGAGCCTTATGCGAAACTCTGGAATTACAATGGTTAATGCCGATAGACAATTGAAGAGGCTTTAAGAGCGCAGCGAATTTAAGGCTCAATTCAATTGCTAATCGGTATAGCTTTAAACATACACATTCTGACAATAATCCTTAGTTTTGCACAAATTTTTATTGAATGGGATATTTCGACGACCTTTTTCCCGACAGCTTTAGCGACAATTTGAAAGAGGGAAAAGATTACTATATGGAAAACGGCTACCGGGTGATGACCGAAGAATACCTCACCCGCCGTGGTTATTGCTGTTCCAACGGCTGCCGGCATTGTCCGTACTGGCCCAAGGCACAAAAAGGAAATACCAACCTAAGAAAAAACATGTGATGCAAGGAAAAGAACTTCGGATCGTATTTATGGGCACCCCCGATTTTGCGGTGGCAAGCCTCCGGAAATTAGTGGAAGGCGGTTACAATGTTGTGGGGGTAATTACCGCACCCGACCGCCCCGCAGGACGGGGAAAACAGCTGGCAGAATCGGCTGTAAAAAAATATGCAGCAGACAACAACCTACCCGTTTTGCAACCCGAGAAGCTGAAGAATCCGGCGTTTCTGGAAGAATTGCGGGCACTGAAAGCCGATTTACAGGTGGTAGTGGCTTTCCGGATGTTGCCCGAAGTGGTTTGGGCCATGCCGCCACTGGGTACCTTTAACCTGCACGGATCGTTGTTGCCGCAGTACCGGGGCGCCGCCCCCTTAAACTGGGCGCTTATCAACGGCGAAACAAAAACCGGTGTCACCACTTTTCTGCTCGATCATGAAATTGATACCGGGAAAATTCTTTTCAGCAAAGAAATTGATATTTGGGAAAACGATACCGTGGGCACTGTTCACGACAGTTTGATGGAAATTGGCGCCACGCTGGTTACCCAAACAGTGGATGCACTGGCCGAAGGAACTTACAAAGCCGTGCCGCAGGAAGAAGCCCTTTCGGACCAGGAAATAAAACACGCGCCGAAAATTTTCAAGGAAGATTGCCGCATTGCCTGGGACAAAGACGTGGAGTCGGTCAGAAACCTGATCCGCGGCTTATCGCCCTACCCTGCCGCCTGGACCGTTTTGAAGCACCTTACCACCGGAGAAGAAATTTCTGCCAAGGTATTTTTTGCCATGCATGCCGACGGAAAAACCACCGAGCCGGGCACGATTCATACCGACGGAAAAACCTTTATCAAAGTTGCCTGTGCCGATGGCTGGCTACAAATTACCGATTTGCAGATTGCCGGGAAGAAACGAATGAAAACCAACGATTTTTTGCGGGGATTTCAGCAGGTAGAGGATTACCGGTTTGTGTAGCGTAGGAAGGATTGATGGATTGATGGATTGATGGATTGAAGTAGATTGAATGGATTGATCGGGAGATTGAGTGTTCAGTGGTCAGTGTTCCGAAAAAAAGAAAATTCGCGGCTAATGGCTAGCGGCTTGCAGCTTATTCTCGCATTCAAGCATTTCTGCATTTTCGCATTGTGGTTAAAGAGTATTCAGTCTCAGTTTACAGTCACATCAAAAGTGAAAACTGAGACTGAGACTGAAAACTGACTACTTCCGCTTGCCGTTTACGATAAAGAAGTAGATCAGGAACCCGAGTGAAACAAACACCAACAGGATGCCAAAGGGAAGCACGGCGTTGCGGCCGTCGATCATCGCTTTATCAATCAGTTTCAGCAAATCGATAACAATAAAGCCAATTCCGGTCATCAGCGCTACCAGGCCCCATTTAAGCGAAGGATAACGGTTTACTTCATCATTCACCGGCTGTGCTTCGTCTAA
>JBKDZK010000744.1:0-7643 GCA_047971205.1 Draconibacterium sp. | reverse complement strand
TTCTTCTTTCTTCTTACTAACACAGGATTACC
Organism: Draconibacterium sp.; assembly: GCA_047971205.1. Classification (GTDB taxonomy): domain Bacteria; phylum Bacteroidota; class Bacteroidia; order Bacteroidales; family Prolixibacteraceae; genus Draconibacterium. Next base: position 7,611 of record JBKDZK010000744.1, on the reverse strand, counting down.
TCCTGTGCTTTTACACAACGTCCTTTCAGGACTGGTAATAAAGAAAATTCTTGAAGTTGACTATCCCCGTGGCAGAGCCAAGGAGTATTCCGCCAACTTCATTTCAGCTAAATCGCTGAAAATCGATTTTTCTTTATTTCACCCCTCTGTCAGCCATAGAGGCTGACATCTCCCCTCAATGAGGGAGAAAAAGCGGAACCCCATGGCATAGCCAAGGGGAATTATTAGATTAAAGTACAAATTTTCAGAATAGAATAAAAAACGAATGATTTCCAACCGGAGTTTCGTTTTTCAATTTTCGCTTAAAAAGGAGCAACGCCCCGATGCGTAACAGCGCAGGGTAAAACTGTGTATAAAACGTGAAACGTTTGATTAGGGCAAAGCTCCGACACATTTATATTCAATCCTTAGGAAGTGCAAGTTCCAACTCCGCAGCACACTTGTTGCAAAAGAAATGCTTTTTCTGGTCGATGTCTTCCACGTAAGTTCCTGGACGCATCACACAAATCGGGACATGGCAATGGATCAGGCCAAAAGCATGGCCCAGCTCGTGAATAAGCACTTTTCGGAACCGCTCGTACAAAAGCCGTTCGTTTCCGTCCATGCCGTATTGCTCGTTTCTCAGGCGATACACCGAGGCAATTCCGGTGCTTCCATTGTACTGCGCCTGTCCGAAAATATAGGTAAGAATGGGAATAAATAGATCGACCTGGAACAGACCAATGGTTTTTAGCGACTCAGCTGCGTACTCGACATGCACCAGTTGCAGCAGGCGATTGGCGTCGTATTGCTTTCGGGCGGCATCGAAAAACGGGAGAATGTCGTGCGTTAAAGGGACTACCGAAACCGGCCATCCAAAAGCCGTTTCAATGTCGCGGGCCATTTGATCGAGAAAGGTCTTTTCGAACCTGCCCTGAACAACCAGTGTTATCCCTTTTTTCTCCAAAAGTTAGTTTTTTAGGCACGTGAACCAGGCGGCTCACGAATTTCCAAAACCTCGTCATCCCCTACTTCCTGGGCGAACTAAGCTGATGTTTTTTAATTTTATTGTACAGCGTCACGCGGTCGATCTGAAGCGCTTTGGCCGAACGGCTGATGTTCCAGTCGTATTTTTCCAATGTTTTCTGAATGTACTTTTTCTCTAACTCATTCAGGCTGTCGTTTGAATCAGTCACCATATCGGTTTCAATCGGCAGATCTTTCAACCTGATCTCTTTTCCGTTTCCAACCACAATGGCACGTTCGATCATGTTTTCCAGTTCGCGCACATTTCCGGGAAAATGATATTCTTCGAGCCTTCGCAAGGCTGCCTGATCGATGGTGATCAGATCGCGGCTCATCGAAGTACAGTATTTTTTAATGAAATAAGTCACCAGCATTGAAATATCCTCCTTTCTGTCCCTGAGCGGAGGAATGTTAATGTTCACCACATTCAAGCGGTAATACAGGTCTTCGCGGAAAGAACCGCCGGCCACCATTTTTTTGAGATCCTTGTTGGTAGCGCAGATAATCCGAAAATCTGATTTTATCTCTTTGTTTCCGCCTACCCGTGTAAACATTTTTGATTCGAGCACCCGCAAAAGTTCGATCTGCATTTTCATGGAGATCGTAGCAATTTCATCCAGAAAAACAGTGCCGCCGTCTGCCATTTCAAAACGCCCCTTGCGATTAAACATGGCCCCGGTAAAAGCGCCCTTTTCGTGACCAAACAACTCGCTCTCCAGCAAATCTTCCGACAAAGCCCCGCAATGAACCGTTACCAACGGAAAAAACTTACGCGGCGAATTGGAATGAATGGCGCGCGCAATGAGTTCCTTACCCGTTCCACTTTCACCTGTAATGATAACCGAAGAATGCGCCGGAGCAACGTTTTCCACTTCTTTCAAAACCCGGATCATTCCATCGCTGTTGCCCACAATATCTTCGATATTCTCCAGCGTTACCAGCTTATTTTTCAGTGTTTCATTTTCGTTTCGAAGCGAAATTTGCCGGGCTGCATTTCGAATCAGGTGCGTAAGATCATCCGGATCAAAAGGCTTGGTAATGTAATCGAAAGCGCCGTCTTTTAAAGCCTGAACAGCAGTTTCTACCGAGGCAAAAGCGGTCATTACAATAACAATGGCCGAGCTATCGAAAGCTTTGATGCGCCGGTGCATTTCCAGCCCGTCCATCCCGGGCATTTTTATGTCAGCCAGAATAATATCAAACTTCTCCGATTCAATTTTGGCCAGCGCGTCTTTGGCATTGGCGGCGCAATCCACTTCGTAACCATCCTCGATGAACCAGTTGTACAACGAGTCTCTCACCGATTCTTCATCGTCAACAATTAATATGGAAATGGTCGTCTTCATATTATTGATCTTCTTTTGTTACCAAATTAAACAGTACCGACATGGTCGTTCCCTTTCCCGGCTCCGACTGTACTTCGACTTTTGCGTTGTGACTTTGTACAATTCCGTGTACAATGGCCAGCCCCAGCCCAATTCCACTGGCCCGCTGTTTGGCTGAATAAAATGGCTGAAAAATGCGCGAAATATCTTCGGCTACAATGCCAACGCCGTTATCGACAATGTCCATTTTTATGTGCTCTTCATCCGGATTCGAGGTTTTGATCAGTATCTCTCCGTTAAGGGTGATTGCTTCCATTGCATTTACGAGCAAGGCCACACAAACCTGCTTGATCTGATTGTCGTTGCAATAAACCAGATCCAAACTGGCTGTAAAATCAGTATAAAAATGAATACCGGCAATGTGCATTTGGTGCGCCATTAAACTGTATGATTCCTTCAGAATCTGATTCAGGTGATGTTGCCCGAAGTTTTCCTGATCTTTTCGGGAAAAATCCAGCAAACCCCGCACAATGTTTCCGCAACGTTTCGATTCAGTCTCAATCACTTTCAGGTATTTCAGCATCGACGCTTTCGACGTTTCGGGCATATCGAGCTTGGCCAGTTGTTTGGCCACCAGCTTACTGTATGTCAATATTCCGGAAAGCGGGTTGTTGATCTCGTGCGCCACCGACGACGATAATTTGCCCAACGAAGTGATCCTTTCAATATGAATAAGTTCGTTCTGAATCTCGGCCAGTTCTTCCGATTTCCGCTGCACCTTGTATTCCAGCTGGTGCGACCAGTTTTCCAACTCCCGGTTGGCGGCGTCCAGGTTATCGAGCATGTTGTTAAAGGCCAGCGATACCGAACGCATATCTTCGAGCAAATGAGGCCTGATTTCGAGCCGGCGGCTTCGGTCGCCCTTCGACACCGCTTCACTGGCTACGATGATCTCGTTCAATGGCTTCTGTATCTTGTTCTTTGTGAAAAATATCAACAGCGACACCAGGAGTACCGTCACAACAATCGCCAGCAAAAAGAAATCGGTGGATGACTTTGTTACGGCAGAATCAAGTTCCGACAGCGGAACTTTTATGATGAGCGACCCCAGAATTTCTTCGCCCTGACTATGAGCGTGGCAAGCGCTTGCATAACACGAGCGTTCATTCAGAATTGGAGTTCGCACCAGTAACTGCCGGTGTCCTTTCTGTTTCTGATCCATGTTGCAAGAGCTCTTGAAATCGATTATCCGGTACGACTTCTGTTTGGCCGGAAACATTTCAGAAAAATTGGAATGGCACCCGCCGCAGTTCGGTCCCCGTTGTGACAACGAATCAGAAAAGGCGGTGGTAGAATACACCAAACTGTCGCGGTTGTTGTACATGTTCACCTCATCGATACCCGGCATGGCGTTGTTGATGTCGAGCGTACTTTGCAATGCACTTTTGTCGTTTTTCAGCATGGAGTGATAAAGCGATCCCTCCACAATCGACCCGATATTATCCCCCTGCTGGCGAATAACGGTACGGAGGTAGCCTTCGTAAACCGACTTAAAAATAAGGCTGTAGGAAATAAATAAAAACAGGGAAAGCAACCCGATTATGTAAACTACACGGGCATAAATTGACGAGCGAAAACTCAGGTAATGCCGGACAAATTCTGACAGTGATTTTCGCTGTTTTTGCTCGGGCGCAGTTCTTCTGTTATCGTCACTTTTCTTCATTACGAGTCAGTCAATCGGTGGTTTTTTAAAGGCACCGTAAGTTACAAAAAAGAACAAAGGGGTTAACAAAGACTCTTTCTAATTAGCTGGTTTGCTCCAAAAATTCATTTTGAAATTCATTCCAAATACCGGCGTCCAATTCAGCAAGCGGATCGACCTCTAACTCACCACCTTCCTGGAACACTACCAGCGGTTCCAGCCCCGCCTGCCGGGCCAGTTTTACGTTCAGAAAATCCTTGAGCCGGTTGATCTCATCCGAAAACCACCTGACAGCGTCGGCTCCCAGCAGAAAACCAGACGTTTCTTTTTGCCAGTTGGCAGGAACAAGGGCGAACAACCAGCCCTCTTCGAAGGCCTCGCCCGGGAGTGCTCCGCGGCGTTCCAAAACCGAGGCATTCACCCCCACAATTTCGCCTGAAAGCGGTGAATGAACATGCAACTGTTTCCCTTCCTGCTCAATCAGCGCCAGCACCTCTCCTTTTTGTACCACATCGCCGGCCGATTTTAGTGGCTGAACGGTTATTTCACCCAATACATTCTGAAGAAAATCGTCCAATCCGATTTTTGCCTGCCCCGATTTTTCGAGGTAAAGCCAGGTATGATTCCGGCTAAAAAACAAACCTTTCGGAACACGCAACAAATGGGCAGCAAGTACCCGAATGCCTTCCTGAAGATGCTGCACCGCATTGCTTTTATCGGTTACCAGCAGCCAAAAAGGAATCAGCAACAAAAGAAACAGAATCACAATAATGTACTCGATTCCTTTTGTTTCAAACAGGTTTGTATATGTAAATCCTTCCATTTTTTTCTTTTTAAATGATGAGACAATTCTTTTACGCGCGCTTACTGTTTGCCCACGACGGCGACTCGCACAGCACGGGCATACGATTGATTACCCAACGGAAAATCCAGATTTCAACAAACACGATGGAAACGGCCACCACTATTTCCATCCATGATGGCACATAGTGCACTGCCGCATCCCAGCGAAAAGCAATGATCGACACATTAAGCCGGTTCAGGATTATTCCAACAATGGTTAAAACCGCGGCTACCTTTGCCCACCGAATGTTCGCCCGTTTAAAACTCAGCAAAAACAAAAGCATGGGTGCCACTACAAAACCAAGTATTTCGAGTAAAAACCAATAACCCATCGGGGTATTGATGTAGGCCCAGCGATGACCGTGAGCAAAAACAAGGATCTGCATAAACAGGTACACAAACATGCTAAACGCACAGATCCGTGACAGACTCAGAATGATGTCTTTTCGCTGCTTTTTATTTTCACTGGTGATTTGATCAGCAAAAACGCGTTCGCTGATCGATCCTTCGAAGATCACCATCGACAGTCCGGCAAAAACGCTGGACATCAGGAACAACAAAGGAATAAACTCGGAATACCAAAGCGGGTGTATTTTTTCCCTGGCCATCAGGAAAAGCGCTCCCAAGCCCGACTGATGCAAGGTTGACAGGGTGACACCAAAAATAACCGCCCCCAGCGTTAATCCAGATAAAATTTTATGCGCCCGGCGGGCATTCAGCCACTCGGCAACGGCTGGCGAAAACTCGATAGCCTGTGCAACTATGTACAGTAAAAAATGCCAGGCCACCAGGAACAATACCGAATTAGCGCCGAAATTATTTCCGATAATCGGGTTGAAAATATTCCACGGTTTACCAAGGTCCAATACCAAAGCGCCGGCATAAAACACATAGGCCAGAAAACCATTCAAAACCGTTACCCTTACAATGGAGTGAAACTTGTCAACTTTCAGTACATATACCACAAAGGTGAGGATGTAAGCACCACCGGCAAACGCAACCCCGGTAATAACATTAAATCCTTTCCATACACCCCACGGAATATCCTGGGTTACGTTGGAAACAGCTCCAATTCCGTTGATAAAACGGATAACAATAATGGCGGCCCCCACCAGCATTACCGGAATTGAAATAATATTAAACGGCGTTAACCATTTTCCCCTGGGCTTCAATTCATCCAGTAAAAAGCGCCCGATGGACTTTTTTTCTTTTTTTAAAGGAAATGCAGAGCTAGTCATGATTGTTATCTTTATCCAGGTTAGACTTGGTTGCTTTATGTATGCCTAAAAGAACAGAAGGCACCAGAACAAAAACAGCAGGTACGCTGTACAAAAAACCTTTTGTGAGAGCCGGATAGGAAGCATTCTGAACATTCGTTCTAAAACCTATTTCCTCAAACGGAACAGGCGATAAATACAGAAAGGATGTCCCTCCCGCTTCGTTTTCCCCGTAAATATGCGGGTAATAAGCATCCTGATTTTCAACGATTCGGCGGCGTGCCTCCGCAATTAATTCGCGCCGGGTCCCAAACATGAGTGCCTCTGCCGGGCAGTTCTCCACACAAGCCGGCAACTGTCCTTCCTGCTGCCGCTCAAAGCACATGTTACATTTAGTGATCTTTGGATTCGGACTGTTGTACTCAAATTTCGGAACGTCAAACGGGCAGGAAATCATGCAATACCGGCATCCCATACATTTGTTTTCACGCCAGATCACCGGTCCTTCCTTTGTTTTGAGCATGGCCTGCGTTAAACAGGCTGCCCCGCAGGCCGGCTGGTTGCAATGCATACACTGGCGTTTTACGTACACCTCCCCTTTCGAGGTATCATAAGCATTTACCACCGTTCGGCGGTTTTCGTTGGTTTTTCGAAGAACACCCACTTCCGGAAAATCTTCGGGCTCGGGCAAGTTATGAACTTCGGCACACGAGAACTCGCAGCTTTGGCAGCCCACGCACCGTGTTGAGTCGTACAAAATGGCTTTAAATTCTGTCACTTCTTCACCGGCGGGCTCAGCCTGTGCCTGTTTCCCAAGGGCCAAGCCAGCCCCGGTAACTCCAAGCACTTTAAAGAAATTTCTCCTATCTATACTCATGGTTTTACTGGTTTTAATTGTTTTCACCGATCAATACATATCTGCGGTATTGATAAAGTAATTCTGAAAATCTTCCCAAACTTTTGGGTCCAGATCTTTCAACGGATGAAGCATGAGTTCACCGCCTTCCTGGAAGGCCAGTTTCCCATCTTCCATGTTCATGATATTAAGGGAACATGCCAGAAAATCTTTCAAGCGTGTAAATTCACTGCTGATCCACTCCCGGTACTTGTTACCCATGGTGAAAAACTGGATTTCACGTAACCAGTTCGACGGTTCAATTTTGTACACCCACCCTTCTCCGTAAGGCGCGTCATTGATTGTAAACGGATCGGCTACCAGGCTTTCATTGATCTCTTTAATGGTTCCGGAAACCGGAGAATTCAGCGTGATCTGCTTTCCTTTCCGAATCAATGTTACCAACGGCTCCATACGTTTCACTTTCTCTCCCGGACTTTTCATGATCACCCGGGTATATTCGCCGGTTACATTCGAGATAAAGTCGTCGACTCCCAAACGAACCCGGCCGCTTTTTTCCATAAAAACCCAAGTGTGCGATTTATCAAAGTACAAACCTTTCGGGAAAGTAAGCGCCTCTTCGTTTAACAGCTTGATCAGCGTTGCTTTGTTCAGCAAAGGAGC
>JBKDZK010000743.1:0-10955 GCA_047971205.1 Draconibacterium sp. | reverse complement strand
CAAAACATCCTCTTTTTTTACTTCTTTGAAGTTTCCGTTTTCAAAAGCCTGTACTTTAAAATCTACTACTTGTTTTCCAATCTGTGACATAATTATTCTTTTTTAGTGTTATTTGTTTTTTATTTAATTCGGACACAAACATAGAAAACCGTTTGGTACCAATCAAACAGATAATTTCTATTCGGAATAGAGGATATTTATAGACAGGAACTATCGATATCAAAAATCACATCAATTATCGCAATTCAACCATAAATGCAATCAACTGATTTCCAATACAGATAAAAGATGACACTTGAACAATTAAGGTTTACCGGAAGTCATCATTTCCGGGAGGAAAACAGGTGACAGAGAAAGCTCTTCCTCAGAAAATAATTTTAACGAAAGGAAATTATGCTTGAAATAAACACCACAAAAAGCGGGTTGATGTCAAACCAGATCTAAAATGGGAAAAGGATAAAATACAATCGCCCCGGAATGTTTATTGTACATATTAATAATTCCCGAAGCAAACCTGACACAAGATCAGCTCTTTAGTTTAATCTTCAGTTTTTGGCCAACATACAAACCACGATCGTTGGAAAGCTTGTTTAACCGCATAATGTCGTCGGCACTGATCCCGGCATATTTCCGGGCAATCTCCCAAAGCGTATCCCCGTTTCTTACCGTATGGTAAACATAAGCAGGATCAAGCGGAGTCTCCGTTTTTTTCTCGGCTACCTGCACCGTTTTCCCTACTGACTGCTGTTTCTCGGCAAACGACATCGTATTTATTTTGTCGTAATTTGCCTTTTGTCCCTGCGGAACATAAATGGCCAGTTTTTGCCCCACACGAATCATATCACGGTGTATGTTGTTCCAATACCGCAGGTCGGACGATCGCACCTTAAACCAGGATGAAATATAGCCCACGTTGTCTCCCGACTTAACAGTATAAACCACTTTGTCTTTTCCTTTGATATCAACCGGAGTGAAATAACTACCACTGCTGGTGGTAGGATTTACCAGGGTGTTGTTCGGAAAATACTTTTCACGGTTATATGCAAAAACAGCTGTGTCTTTATCGATAAACGTCATCAGTTTATTGTTGGGGAGAATAAGCGGGTACGGTTTATCCTCTTTGGCAGGAATCACATTGCGGCGATACATCGGGTTCAAAGCCGCCAGCTCTTCCTTATCCATTTCAAGCGAAGTCACTACCTGGTCAAAATGCAGATAATCGTTCACCATTACGGTATCAACCGAAAGCGAAAAGTTGGGGTATTGCGGAATCAGGTTATGTTCCCTGTAATATTCAAACGCATAAGTGGCCGCAATAAAAGCCGGCACATAGCCACGCGTTTCGCGCGGAAGCCGGTAATAAATCTTCCAGTAATCTGTTTTCTCACCCGAACGGCGAATTGCCTTGTTTACATTTCCCGGGCCACAATTGTATGCTGCAATGGCCAGGTACCAGTCGCCATAAATGTCGTACAGGCGTTTCAGGTAACGTGCAGCCGCATCCGTTGCTTTCACGGGGTCGCTTCGTTCGTCCACAAAAGAAGTAACCTCCAGTTTCATACTTTTGGCAGTTCCGTACATAAACTGCCACAAACCAACGGCCCCTGCGCGCGACCGTGCTGTTGGATTCAACGCCGACTCAATAATAGCCAGGTATTTTAGTTCCAGCGGCATATCGTATTTATCGAGTGTCTCTTCAAACATCGGGAAATAATAGGCAGAAAGGCCCAGCATGACTTCCATCAGGCCCCGCTTTCGCTCGGTGTACATCTGTATGTACTTTTTCACCACATCGTTATAGGAAAGATCAATGGCCATTTCCACATCCTGCAGGCGGCGAATGTAAATTGAATCGGCAATATTGGTTGGGAACTGATCCGTAAAGTGTACTTCCGTACTGTCAAGATGAAAGCGCATTTTGAACTCAGACGAATTCAGCAGGCTGTCCATACGATCCGAAAAAATCTCATTTAAATCGTCCTCCAGCTTCATCTCTTCCTTTAGCATCGAGTCGGAAGCCATCGAATCAACGAGTGTAGCATCAGCCGCCAGGTCAAAATCAACGATCAGCGAGTCGGGTTCCTGCGCGAATGCACTAACAGAAAAAAACAGGATAATGATTGCGCTGGTAATAATGTATCGGAACATGCTAGAATGTAAATGATAGGTTTACGCCGTAGAGAGGCTGATTGTTAAAAGAACTCATGGTAGGTTGCCAGTTTATGGTCAGATCTTCACTTATATCGAAATCAAAAAAGTGAGCATCCACGCTGGCATCAATAATATTCAGTCCGTAAAAACCAACAAAACTAATGATTAGGAGGTCGCGGTTTCGCCGGTAATAATCCTGCTGCCGCGTTAGGTTGGTTTTAAAGTTGGCCCGGTCGGTTTCGCTGTTTTCCAGGTCGTAATACTGCGCACCGTTCAAATCGAGGTACGAATTTGTATTCGGATCGGTGTCTGTAAAATCGCGGTAAGCCAGTTTCATTACCTTGTAGTTGTCGTTATTCCAGTGAACAAAATAACCGATCGTGCCCAAGCCCGCATACACAAGCGGAACTTTCCAGTATTTTTTATTGTAAGCCTGCCCCAGACCCGGAAGTATGGCAGAATAAATCGTTGCTTTGGTTGGCGAGTGCTTTACCCCGGCTTTCTCTTCATCGATGTGCACAACACGGGTAGAGTCGACCTCAAGCTTCTGGGCAGCAGCCCCTAAACTAAGGAAAACCAGGGTTACAATAACTACTATTTTTGAAATCAGACTACCTGCGTTCACTCGATTAATTTTGCGCAAAAATAGAAAATACGACAGGTTATGGAAGACTCGTTTCGCTTTATTTTTGATTTTCAATTATTTTAACAATTCTCTCCAGGTCTTTTTCCGATTTAAAAGGAATCGTAATTTTCCCTTTTCCCTTCTCGTCCATCGAAAACCCGACACGGGAATTGAAAATACTTGTAAGCTGATGTTTAACCGATTCGAACGCTTTGGGAAACTTCTCTTTTACCACTTTCGCCGCGTCTTTTTCGCCGCCATTGTTCAGGTCGCGAACAATTTCTTCTACTTTGCGTACCGAAAAACCATGCTTCACGATCTGTTCAAAAATCATGATCTGTGTATCGGCATCTTCAATGTTGATAATGGCGCGGGCGTGTCCCATCGAAATTTCCTTGTCGATCAGTCCTTTTTGAATCACAGCCGGAAGTTTCAGCAAACGCATGTAGTTGGCAATCGTAGAACGTTTTTTACCCACTCTCGAGCTAAGCTCTTCCTGCGTGTATCCCAGTTCTTCCATCAAACGCTGGTAGCTAAGACCAATCTCGATCGCATCCAGGTCTTCACGCTGAATGTTTTCAACCAGGGCCATTTCGAGCATGCCATCGTCTTTGGCTTTCCGAACGTAAGCCGGGATACTTGTCATACCGGCCAGTTGCGAGGCCCTGAAACGGCGCTCTCCGGCAATGATCTGGTATTTATCTTCTGCAATTTTCCGTAAAGTGATCGGCTGCACCAAGCCAATTTCCTTGATGGAAGTAGCCAGTTCCTGAAGTGCATCCTCATCGAATTTGGTACGCGGCTGAAAAGGATTTGCTTCAATTTTACTTAAATCAATTTCACTGATACCGGCACCTTTCTGAATTTTTTCAGCATCGTCGATCAGTGCTCCAAGCCCTCTTCCCAGTGCGTTCCTTTTAACCATCATAACAATATTCTAATTTATAACAACATTCTTTTCTTTCGACATTTGGGTCATCTCGTTTCTCTGAAGTATTTCACGGGCCAGGTTCATATGGTTGATCGCTCCGCGCGAACTGGCATCGTATAACACTACCGGCTTTCCGTAACTCGGTGCTTCACTCAGTTTCACATTTCGCTGAATAACGGTTTCAAATACCATTTCCTGGAAGTGATGCTTTACTTCTTCGTACACCTGGTTCGAAAGGTTCAGACGCCCGTCGTACATGGTCAGCAAAAAGCCTTCGATCGACAATTCAGGATTTAAACGGCTCTGAATAATTTTAATGGTATTCAGCAGTTTTCCCAAACCTTCCAATGCGAAATACTCACACTGAACCGGAATAATAACAGAATCGGACGCGGTAAGCGCGTTTACGGTAATCAACCCCAGAGACGGAGAACAGTCGATAAAAATAAAATCATAGAGCTCTTTTAACTGTTCAATGGCATTTTTCAACACCTTTTCCCGGTTGGGCAAATTCAACATCTCAATTTCAGCTCCTACCAAATCAATGTGCGAAGGAATAATATCCAGGTTTTCAACCTGAGTTTTCAAAACTACTTTGGAAGCTTCAATTTCATCTACGATACATTCGTAAATGCTCGATTGCACATTGTTCACATCCAAACCCAATCCCGAGGTTGCATTCGCCTGCGGGTCGGCATCAATCACCAAAACCTTCTGCTCCAACACTGCCAAACTAGCCGCCAGATTGATCGTTGTGGTAGTTTTTCCTACCCCTCCTTTTTGGTTTGCCAATGAAATTATTTTTCCCATTTACGCGTCTTTTTCTTTTTTTAGAGTGATCTCAAAGGTAACAATTTACCCCTAACCTGCTCACATTTTTTATCAACGTGTTATCACTAGGCTATTAACGATTGGGGACTAAAATCGTGAATTAAAATTTCTTGGATTTCATTTCTTTTCGCAACTGCTCTGCATCAACCGGCACAACACCCAGCTTTTCGCAAACAAGGCCGCCTGCCAGGTTCGACATCAGCGCCATAATTTTGGGAGGCAGACCTGCTGCCATAGCCAGGCTCGCTACGCTTATAACGGTATCTCCGGCTCCTGAAACATCAGCAATGTCGCGAATTACCACCGGATAATATTGTTCTTTTACCCCGTTGCTGATAAAAACACCCAATTCGGAAAGTGTAATAAAAATCAGCTTCAGGTTTTGCTCTTTTTTGAATTTGTCGGCGCAAACTTTTAGTGCTTCCAAATCATCTTTGGCAATTTGCAAACCTGTGCCTTCTTCAAACTCTTTAAAGTTGGGTTTGAAAAGTGTCACATCCCGGTAATTCCTGAAATTCCGTTTTTTGGGATCAACAGCCGTCGGGATTTTTCGCTCAAGAGCCACCTTATTAATTGCATTGAACAACGTTGGCGTCACAACTCCCTTGTCATAGTCCACAAAAACAATCACATCCACCCGATTTTCATCCAGCTCCTTCAAAATTGCATTTACCAGAATTTTCTCCATCCCCACAGAAATAGAACTGGTAGATTCTTCATCTACCCGAACAATCTGCTTTCCTCCACTAATGATTCGGTTTTTAACCGTTGTATTACGGCTGGGATCAACAAAGATTCCCTTCCGGGTAAGTTCCCGCTTTTCCAGTAGGTTTAAGAATTCCTTTCCGTTATCGTCTTCTCCAACCACCGAGAACAAAACCGGGGTAGCCCCCAAGGCTTGCAGGTTTCGGGATACGTTGGCAGCCCCGCCCAAACGGTTTTCACGCTTGGTAACCGACACAATCGGCACCGGTGCTTCCGGCGACAAACGCTCTACTTTTCCCCAGAGATACGTATCAAGCATAGCATCTCCAATTACGATTACTCGCATTTGGGCAAACTGCTCAAAGATTTGATTTACTTCTTTACTATTCACAAAAAGGTCTTAAACGCTACAAATCTATAAAAAAAACGATGCAGGAGAAATGTCAGGTGCCATAAAAAGTCAACCGTGAATCAACAATCCGGCTTTACATCGGGTCGGCATCGATATTAAAAATGCAATTGCTGAGCGAAGGCATTGATCTCACCTTTTTTACGGCCGCCATAATTCCCCCCTTTACCTGGTCCAGGTGAAGCCTCCGGTCAATTTTGATCCATATTTCTTTGTGGTGCCACAATTGAATTCGGCTGATCAACGGAAACTCGGGTCCAAGAATCACCAGCTCCTTGTTTTTTCGAAGACCGTTGGCAAGTTCCTGTGCGGCTCTGTCCACCGTATCGATGTTTTTGTGCTTCACCACAATTTTCACCAGCCGGAAAAAAGGCGGATACCTAAAAAGCTGCCGCTCTTCGAACTGCTGTTTCATCATTTTTTGATAATCCTGCTTCTGAATGAGTTGAATAAGCGGATGATCGGGTTGCGAAGTCTGGATCACCACGGTTCCTCGGCGGTGTTTTCGACCGGCCCGTCCGGCAACCTGCGAAATAAGCTGGTACGCCCGTTCGTGCGCCCTGAAATCGGGAAAGTTGATCAGGTTATCCGCATTCAGAATGCCCACTACGCTCACATGTTCAAAATCAAGACCTTTGGTTACCATTTGGGTGCCAATCAAAATATCAGTCTTCCCGTCCTCCAGGTTTCGCACAATCTTCTCAAAGGCATTTTTTGTTTTGGTTGAATCCAGGTCCATCCGGTCGATTCGGGCATTGCGAAACAGCTGCTTGATTTCGTCTTCAATTTTCTCGGTGCCGAAACCACGCGTTTTGAGCTCGGGCGAACCGCACTCGTCGCAACGGTCGGGCAAGAGATACGAATAGCCGCAATAATGGCAGCTAAGCCGCTTTTTGTATTTATGATAGGTAAGACTTACATCGCACCGGGTACACTTTGGAATATGTCCGCAGGTGAAGCATTCCACAAAAGGCGAATAACCCCGCCGGTTTTGAAAAAGAATGACCTGCTCTTTCTTTTCCAGTGCCTGCTCCACCAGGTTGTAAAGCTGCGGAGAAAGAATCGAATGCATCTCTTTCCGCTTGTAAGCTCGTTTAACATCAGCCACCAAAATCTCAGGAAGTTCCATCTCGGAATGGCGCCGCGTAAGATTTACCAGTCCGTATTTTCCGGTTAACGCATTGTGATACGATTCGTAAGATGGCGTTGCCGATCCGAGTAACACCTTTGCGTGGTGCTGAAAGCCAAGAACGACGGCCATGTCGCGGGCATTGTAGCGCGGCGCCGGATCAAATTGTTTGAAGGAGTTTTCATGCTCTTCGTCCACCACGATCAATCCCAAATTGCAGAACGGCAGGAAAACAGCTGAGCGCGCTCCCAGTATCACCTGGTAGCCCTCACCTGGTTTTTCCTGAAACAAAAGTGTCTTTTCCCAAATCTCCACCCGCTCCGAACTATTCAGCCGCGAATGGTAGATCCCCACTTTGTGACCAAAAACATTCTTTAAACGCTGAACGATTTGAGTGGTCAGCGCAATTTCCGGAACCAGGTACAAAGCCTGCTTCCCGGTTTTTATCGCTTCATCAATCAGATGAATATAGATCTCGGTTTTTCCGCTGGCAGTAATTCCGTGAATAAGCGTTACCTGCTTCGATTCGTACGATTCCCGAATCTCTTCCAGCGCTTTTGCCTGGTACTTGTTTAGCAAATTCAGACTCACCTGCTCGGTTTTTTCCTCTTCAATACGGGAAACCTGTTTCTGATACTGGATCAATACCTCTTTGTCCACCAAGCCCTTTAAAATTGAAGCGGTGAAACTTGTCCCTTCAAACAGGTCTTTTCTGGCAACTTCAGAAAGTGCGCCCTTCTCAAAAGCGTTGATGGCTGAACAAAAATGCCACAACAAAGCCTCCTGTTTTTTGGCGCGCTTTATTTCTCCGGCCTTTTTATTCAGCACCTCTTCCGAAGTAATATCGGGGTGCAGTTTTACAAAAGCCTCTGTTTTGGGCCGGTACTTTTCGTGCACCTTTTCCTCTACATAAACGAGATCTTTCTGCATCAGGGCCTTTAGCGCCGGGTAAGAAAACCGGTCCTTTAATTTGCGCTCCAGTTCTGCCAGCACATTGGTGCCTTTCTCAATTTCCAGTATCAGACTTTGCTCAACATCTGTCAACAGAAATTCTTCTTCGGACCCGGTGAGAAATATCTTGGATTTGCTTTCCAGTTTCAGTCCAGTGGGCAGCGCTGCGCGAAATACATCGCCCAAGGTGCAGCAATAGTACTTGGCGATCCAGTGCCACATTTCAAAGTTTTTTGGCAACACCACCGGGTGCTCGTCGAGTACCTGCTGGATTTCCTTTACCTCAATGTCCTCCGGTTTTTCCGTAGAAACCGAACTAACCAAAGCCGCATAAAATTTCCGTTGTCCGAATTGTACGATCACACGCTTGCCCGGCGCCACATCCTGCTCCATCGACGGAGGGATGCGATACGTGTAGGCATCGTGCAAAGAAAGAGGCAATATAACTTGTGCAAAAAGCTGTGGCATGTATCGAATTTACCTTGCCTAAAAGTACGCAAAAAAGTTTTCAGGGGGAAAGCCAAGGACTACGCGAAATTCTCGCGCACCCAGCCGGCAACGTCTTCCATCAGCCAGTTGGGAGTGGAAGTTGCACCACAAATGCCCACTGAGTTAACACCTTGGAACCACTCGCGATTGATCTCTTCGATGCCCGTAATTTTTTTTGAATTCGGGTTAACTTCCTCGCAAATGGTAAAAAGATATTTCCCGTTTGAGCTTTTTACGCCGGCAATAAAAAGAACCAGGTCGTATTTAATGGCAAATTTCTTTAGGTTGGGAACCCGGTTTGATACCTGCCGGCAAATCGTATCCTTGATCTGAAGCGGAACTCCGGGCTGTACTTTTGATTTAACGGCATCGGCAATCTCGTGGAAATCCTCGATGCGCTTGGTGGTTTGAGAATACAGCGAAACAGGGCGGCTCATATCAATTTTGTCTACGTCGGCCACACTTTCTACCACAATGGCGTTGTTATCGGTTTGCCCGTCGAGGCCAATAATTTCGGCATGACCTTTTTTCCCGTAAATCACCAGCTGGCCTTCCTGCGATTTGTTTTGCAGGTACGACCCTTTTACTTTTTCCTGCAGTGTCAGCACCACAGGACAAGTGGCATCGATCAGTTCGATGTTATTTTTCTCAGCATATTCGTAAGTTTCCGGAGGTTCGCCGTGTGCACGGATCAGCACCTTGCAGTTGCTCAGTGTAAAATATTCATCTTTGGTAATGGATTTCAGCCCCATGTTTTCGAGCCGCTCCACTTCCTTTCCGTTGTGCACAATATCGCCCAGACAATAAAGTTTGTCTTCGTGTTGCAATTCTTTTTCTGCCGCCTTAATGGCATTAATTACACCAAAACAAAATCCCGAACCTCTGTCAATCTCAACAATCATGCTTCAATAATCTCCTTTACTTTGTTTATCGTCCACTCCAGCTGCTCTTTGCGGCTCAAATGGCTGTTGTCGAGTACTACCGCATCATCGGCTTTTTTTAACGGACTCACTGCCCGCGTGGAGTCGATTTTATCCCGTCCTTCCACGTTGGCCAGAATCTCCTCAAAATTTACCTCTTGTCCTTTTTCTGTTAACTCGAGGTAGCGGCGTTGTGCCCTGATCTCGGGAGAAGCCGTCATAAAAATTTTCAGCTCCGCATCCGGAAAAACCACCGTCCCAATATCGCGGCCATCCATCACAATGCCTTTGTTCCGGCCATTTTCGCGTTGCTGATGCACCATTTCTTCGCGCACCTCGGCAATGGTACTGATCGGACTTACATTTTCCGACACTTCCAACTGGCGAATCTCGTCCTCTACATTCTCCCCGTTCAGAAAAGTGGTGTTCATCCCCTTTTCCTCGTCCCACTTAAACGTAATGCGGATGTCTTTCAAGCCCTCCAGGATTTTCTCCTTATTGGGAACCTTGTTTTCAATCCAGCCGTTTCGAAGTGCAACCAAAGTTACCACGCGATACATGGCTCCGGAATCGATGTAAACATAGCCCAGCTCTTTGCCAGGGCCTTTGCCATGGTACTTTTCCCGCAGGAAGAATGTCCGTCGATGGCAATGATGATTTTTTTAGTACTCATAACGATTTCGCATCAGCAAAGATGGGAATTATTTAAGATATTCTTGTCCTTTTCTTAGAAATTGTCGTTCAGGTTAATGGCCACCGAGAACAGATTGGAGGAGCCTGCCAGGTGAAAACGCGAGATGCCGTAGTCGAGTCTGAAACGTTTAATCTTCAGTCCAAAACCCGCCGAAAACCCTACCGTTGAAGCTTTATCGTCGAACTTAAGTTCCTGCCTCCGCTGGTAGTTGTAACCGGCCCTCAGGGTAAAATTGGGCGATGGCATAAGTTCCACCCCCAACACCAGGTGCCGCATAAACTGCTTGGTGAAACTCTCGTCGCGCTCGTAAATATTTTCAGTGGTAAAATCGGAATCTTCTTCGGGCGTATAAAGTTTCCAGTGGTTTAAATTCTGAAGCGTTGCCATCAGCACCACCGGGGCATGCTGCAACTTCTGGCTGATACCCGCCTGCAGGTTAAAAGGAATGCTTTCCCGTTTTCCGTTTTCGTAATAGGTAGTCAGCTGGGTTCCCATGTTCCGCGCCACCAGCGCAAAAGTGGTATAACCCGATTTGCTGGTAAAATTAAGCCCCACATCGGCAGCTATCCCCAGCGACTGGTAGGTTTCAAACGACGAAAGAACAGGTTTCACAATCACTCCGTATTTCAGCCGCTTGTATTGATTCGAATAAATCAGGTTCAGTGCATACTCCGCCGCGTTAAAAGTGGCACCGGTTAGTTCTCCCCCTTCGGTTGCCTCATCAAACTTTCCGTAGTTGATGTAATGAACCCCCACCGCAAAATTCC
Organism: Draconibacterium sp.; assembly: GCA_047971205.1. Taxonomy (GTDB): domain Bacteria; phylum Bacteroidota; class Bacteroidia; order Bacteroidales; family Prolixibacteraceae; genus Draconibacterium. The sequence continues at coordinate 353 of JBKDZK010000743.1, read as the reverse complement.
CTATGCCTTCGTATGACTTTGCACACGACGCGTAACCGTAATTTACATCGGCCAGGTAATTTACATAGTTCACCAGCAGCTTGTTGCTCATATCGGGCGTTAACTGCGAAGGGTTGTGATACGGAAGATTCAGGTCGCCCGAATCGGGAACCGCAATCTGGGTGCCGCCCAAGGCAGCGATACGTGCCGAGTTGGTAAGCTCCAGAAACTGGTACGTATTTTCTCCCCCGATCTGTGCACGACCGGTTAACACCAAAAATCCGAGGAATAAAATGAGGTAAACTTTTCGCTTCATCCGCGATTTTAATTTTCAGTAAAACGCCAAAGGTAATTAATTAGTATAATTTGAGACT
>JBKDZK010000742.1:0-7345 GCA_047971205.1 Draconibacterium sp. | reverse complement strand
GACATCAGCTGTTGACCATCCATTTTGAAAACACATCGAGGTAGTTCCAGAACGACATCAGCACATTCTCCGGCAAATCCAGTTTTTTCAATACTTCGCGGTAACAGTTCAGCCATTCAATGCGGGCTTCGGCCGTGATCTGAAACGGACGATGGCGGCGGTTCATCTGCGGCATTCCGCGGTGTTGGTTGAAATAATTGGGCCCTCCGCAAATCTGGATAAAAAAATCAGCCGAGTGTTCCTTGGCTTTTTCCAGGGCAATCGGATTTTTGGGAAACAAATGTTTGATCGGGCTTTGTACCACTAAGTCGTAGTGATCGCTCACCATTTTCCGCATCCCCTCTTCCTGCAACAGGGTAAACATATCGTGCATGGGCATGGGAACATTGGGCCGTACGCCCGGGAAATATTTGCTGATTGTGAATTCCATCTCTATTCTTTGTTCTGAAAACAAAAATTTGCTAAAGATGTTGAACCGACGGCCTTATTTTCCAAAAACCCATCCAATCCTGATTCCGGAAGTCAACGCAATGGGAAATTCGTCGGGTGCCACGATAAAGCCATAAGGCAATCCGCTGTAATCGTCGGCGCCAAAACCATAACCTACCCCCACATAAGTATCTACAAGAAATGAATCATCGAAAACCCATTGTTTTCCAAACTTCAACATAAGTGCCACCGTGGTTTTCTGTTCTCTCTCACCGGTATACCTGGAGTGGGAGTAACCTTCTCCATCGTATTTCATGTAGCGCAAAGCAATTTCGGGAGCAAAATAGGCACCTTTCAGAATGTGTGAGTAATGCATGCGGTATTGATAGTAATCGGGATTCCGCATAAATTTCCAGGCAAACTTACCGTACACTCCTACCGGATCAATCTCCTGTATGTCGTTCCCAAGCCCAACAATTCCCAAAGCTACCTCCCACGATTTTCCGGGTTTTATACTCTTCTCATAAACCAATTCAGTGGTACCAAACAGTGGCGAAAGGAAATTAATTTTCAGCGCCTGTTCTCCCTGGTTCGCGTAATATTCCGGATCGTTAAAGGAATTGCTTTCAATGGTAATCACTTCGCCGGTTCCAAATTCGATCCGGTCAACCAGCGCCTTATCAATTCCAAACACCAGCTTGGGGCTCTCCTGGTAGTAGTACTTTACCTCGTCGGTACCTACTTCGCTTACCTTACAATTAATAACCTCGCTGTTTTTCTTAATGATTTTGTCTTGTGCCGATGCGACAAACAATACGATTAGGAAGATCCCTGTCAATAGTGTTTTCATCTGTTTAAATATTTGTTATTAACTACATTTCGCGGCCTGCACACCTTCATTCTTTATACTGAAAAGAAACGAACTGCCCATGCCGGCATCGCGAGTAACTTGTTTTCCGGTTTTTGGTGCTAATTTATGGTTTAACATATTACCAACAAAGTACATTTTATCTTTTTTATGGTTTGAATCTCTAAGCGATCTTTTAAAGGTCTGAAGATGCAAAGAACAGCCACCTCAGAAATCGGCAAAAGCCAGCGTGGCAATGCTTACTTTCACTCCGTCAATTTTCAGCAGCTGAAATGCACAGGCCTCAAGTGTGGAACCGGTGGTTACCACATCGTCCACCAGTAAAATGTGCTTCCCTTTCAACTCTTTGGGCCGGTGAGTGTCAAAAATGCCTTCCACGTTTTGCCAGCGCTCAAAGCGGTTTTTGCGCGTTTGCGTTGCAGTAAATACTTTTCGGTAAAGATTATCTGATACCACCGGCTTTCCCAAAGCTTCAGCCATTCCCCCGGCAATGTAAAGACACTGATTGTAGCCCCGCTTTTTCTCTTTTTTCGGATGCAGCGGAACCGGAATCAACACATCGATTGCCAAAAATGCTTCGGATTCCGCCAACCGGTAGCCAAACTTACGCCCGGTTTCAATCCCCAGTTCTTTCATCCCTTTGTATTTGATGTAGTGAATCAACTGCTGGTAGTTGCTCCCTTTTCGGTACGAGTAAAAAGCAGTGGCATTTTCAATCCTCACCTTTCCCCAGAAAAGCTGTTCCACCTTATTTTCGGGTTGCATATGGAAATTGGTCACCGGTAAATCGTACCAGCATTTTAAACAAAGGAACCTTTCCTGCGAAATAAGTCGTTCCCCGCAGGTAACGCACAGTGAAGGAAAAAACAATTCAACCAGATCGGAAATACCATGTTTGAGACTGTTCATAGCCATAAGTTACGAAATATTCTTACGCCTTTTTATAGCTCCCCGGCACTTGTTTACCAGACCTTAATCAACATTTAATGTTTTTGTAATCACTCTGATACAGACAGACCAAAATATAATCCCTACCTTGCACGTACAATTATTTCCCTTTATCTCTCTTGTATTCCTATCAAGAATTATCCACGGGTTGTCGCTCTCCGGCAACCTTTTCTTTTTTCCGCTTCCTCTTTAAATACCAGCCGAACAAATCCAACTGGTGTGTTATAAATAATTGAAACCAGTACAGTTGCATAAGATAAAATCATTAAATTAGGCCCACTTAAATCAAACATATTACCTGATAAACTATTACCAGATGTTCAGAAAATTTGGCAATTATCTCAGAAAGAAACTTTTGCTGGTTCTTTTCCTTGGTTTTGTGGTCGGAATTTTGATCACAGTTTATGCAAACAAAGCCATCGAAGTCACGTCAACAAACGAGTCGTGCGAAATGTGTCACGTCCATCCGCATGTTACTGAATCGTGGAAACTCTCGGTACATTACGACACCCGCGTAGGAATACAAATTGGTTGTGTCGACTGTCATTTACCCCCTAAAGGAGAAGGCTACCTGAAAGAAAAAATAAAAGCTTCGGCCCGCGATCTTTATGGTTATGTATTTAAAGACTCAGCCGATTTTAACTGGGAAGCAAAATCAAGCCTGGAGCAGGCACAACATCATGTTTTCAAAGCTTCCTGTGTGAAATGCCATTCCAATCTTTTTCCGCTTACCCTTTCGCAAAAGGGACAGGATGCGCATTTGTATTATTCTCAAAACGAAGAACAGCTGAGGTGCATCAACTGTCACCTCAACGTGGGGCATTACGACCCGAAGGCTTTGCATGCCAAAAACGTGGAATTTGGAAGTACCGGTGCCGAAAACCTGGAGAAGTTTACCGAACCGGCACAGGTTACCGCTTTGGAAAATTATACAGAAACGATTCCGGGAACCACTATTTCGTTTAACATGAAAGCCATTCCGGGAGGAAGCTTTAAAATAGGAAGCCCCGAAGACGAACAACTTCGGAAAGCCAATGAAGGCCCTCAGAAAACGGTAAAAGTAAGCCCGTTCTTTATGGCCGAAGTGGAGGTTACCTGGAGCGAATACCTGGCTTTTTACACCGCTACGGCAACCGAAGGTAGAACTTCGGATACGGAAGGTACACGTGCCAACGCCGATGTGGATGCGATTTCGGGACCAACACCACCTTACGGGCAGCCCGACCAAAACTGGGGTCTGGGAAACCGGCCAGCGATTACGATGAGTTATCATTCGGCTGAAACCTATTGCCGGTGGTTGTCGCAGGTAACCGGTAAAACCTATCGTCTGCCCACCGAAGCAGAATGGGAATACGCCGCTCGCGGAGGAACAGAAACGCCTTATTTCTTTGAAGGAAATCCGAAAGACTTTGGCGACAAAGGATTTATCGGGAAACTGTTTGGGAAAAGCAGTGAAGCCATCAACGAATACGTGATTTACGAAGCCAACAGCGGGCTAAAAACCGGCAAACCCGACCAGGTGGAAGCCAACACGTTTGGACTGAAAAATATGTTGGGAAATGCGGCTGAATATTGCCTCGACTGGTATGCTGAAGACAGTTATGCCAAACTTCAGGACGAAGCCACCGACCCGAAAGGCCCTGCCAGCGGTAAGGAACGCGTAATAAGGGGCGGAACGTTCAAAAGCCCGGTTGGCGAAGTGCGCAGTGCTGCCCGCGACCATACACAAAGCGAGGCCTGGTTAAAAACCGACCCACAGATTCCAAAGAGTATTTGGTGGCTTTCTGACTGTAATTACATCAGCTTTAGAGTGGTGTGTGAATTCGACGACAAAACAGGCAAGAATTAAACATATTATATTCCTAAATTACAACTAAAATTTTAACATCATGAGTGACAATAATTTTTCGAGAAGAAGGTTTTTGACCGGTGCAGCCGTGGTTGGAGCAGCAGGTGCCATGGGAGTAGGAACTTTTTCATCCTGTGCTTCAGGAGGTGGAGATACTTCGGCAGCCGGTGTGTCTTACGACTGGGATCCCAGGGAATATAATTTCCCGCCTATGCTGGACGAAGTTCCCGCAGGAACAGAACTTAAAGCCGGTATTATTGGTTGTGGTGGCCGGGGAACCGGAGCCGCCATTAATTTCCTCGAAGCCGGTGGATCTACGGTAACCGTTACTGCTCTTGGAGATGTTCTCAAAGACAGACTGGACAGCTGCCGCGATAAGATCAAGAATGAAAAAGGCCTGGAAGTTCCCGCAGAAAACTGTTTTGTTGGCTTCGACGCTTTCGAAAAAGTAATTGACTCGGGTGTAGACATTGTAATTCTGGCTACTCCTCCGAAGTTCCGTCCGGAGCACTTTGCTGCTGCAGTAAAAGCACGCAAGCACGTGTTTATGGAAAAACCCATTGCTGTTGACACAGCCGGTGTTCGCCAGGTATTGGCAGCCACCAAAATGGCCGACAACATGGGGCTGAAAGTAGTTACCGGAACACAACGCCGCCACCAGCACAAATACCAAAGCATTTATAAAGAATTAGCCAATAACTCTATCGGAAGACTTGTTTCGGGAGAAGTTTCCTGGAACGGTGGACAGTTGTGGTACCGCGATAACAATCCGAACTGGAGCGAAATGGAATGGATGATCCGCGACTGGGTTAACTGGTGCTGGTTATCAGGCGACCATATTGTGGAACAACACGTCCATAACATTGACGTTGCCAACTGGTTCTTTGGAAAACACCCGGTAAAAGCGCTCGGTTTTGGTTCGCGCCAACGTCGCCCCACCGGAGACCAGTACGATAACTTTGCCGTTGATTTCATTTTTGACGACGACAGACACGTTTTAAGTACCTGTCGCCAGATCAACGGTTGTTCCAATGCGGTAAACGAGCTTTTCCACGGAACAAAAGGGCATTCGTTCACATCGCAAGGTGGTACGGCAAAAATTACCGACCTGCAGGGCAACGAACTGTTTGCATTTGAAGATCACGAGACCAGTCCATACGTTCAGGAGCACAAAAACCTGATCACCTGTATCCGTCAAAACACTCCGTTTAACGAAGCAGAAGAAACAGCAAACTCTGTAATGACAGCCATTATGGGCCGTGTTTCTGCTTACACCGGAAAACAGGTTACCTGGGACGAAATGATGAACTCGGACATGAAACTTGGACCAGACACCTACATCATGGGTGATATCGGTTTCATCAAAAACGCCAGCGTTCCGGTTCCCGGATCGGCCGACTAGTTTTCATTTTACAAAAACATACAAAACCTTCGGATCAACTCCGGAGGTTTTTTTTGGCACCATCCTTGTTTAAGACGATCCTGAAAACAAATTATTCATCAGAAAATCATTAAGACATGAAAAAGCTAGCAAACATTTTTTTACTCGCAGCAGCCTTGTTAATCGCAGCATGCGAAGGCCCCATAGGCCCGGTTGGCCCTCCCGGAATTCCCGGGGAAGACGGTGATTCTTTTCTCGGAACTGTTTTTAAAATGGAAAACATCAATTTTACCTCATCAAACGGGTACAGTGTGATCAAAAATTTTCCCAGCAATGTAGAGATCTATGAAGACGATGTGGTACTGGTTTACATGCTTTGGGAACAGGACAATGGACTGGACGTATGGCGTCTGATGCCACAAACTGTTTTTATTGATGACGAAAATTTAAAAGGCGAAATACAGTATAACTTCGACTATACCCTGGAAAATGTACGGGTGTTCCTCGAATTTACCATTCCTGAGAATGAGTTGCGCCCGGCTGAAACAGACAACCAGATTTTTAAAGTAGCTATTATCCCGGCATTATTCGCTTCGCAGAAAAACGTCGATGTCAGCGACATTAATTCGGTGATCAATGCTTCTAACATTCAAATGAAAGACCTTGGGGCACTGGATCTCAACAACAAAATACTGAAATAAGCATCCTACTCTATATAATAAAGGCCATTCGGAAATCCCGGATGGCTTTTTTTGCTCCAGCCTTACCGCGAACCTACCCCTTTCGCTGCAAAACATCAATTCAACTTCCTTATTCTCACTTCGATATCCGAATCGTTTTCCAGCAACTTAACAAGCTCGCCAGTGTCGGTTTCGCCGAAATGATAGGGATACAACACTTTGGGATGAAACAAACGCGCCGCTTTTGCGCACATTTCCGGTGTCATTGTATAAGGAAGATTCATGGGTAGAAAGGCTACGTCGATATCGACCAGGTCGGCCATCTCAGGAATATTTTCGGTATCCCCGGCTATGTACACTTTCTTATCGGCAAAACGGATCACATAACCGTTTCCCCGTCCTTTGGGATGAAAAGGTGTACCATCCGCCCGCATATTCCGGATGTTGTACGCCGGCACAGCTTCTACGGTAATCGTTCCAAATACTTTGGTATCTCCGTTTTTCATGACATCGGTATCGGTATATTTCGGCGAGCAGCTTTCGGTCAGAACAATACGGGTTGACTCCTTTTTAACGGCATCAATCGCTTTCGGATCGAGATGATCGCCGTGCTCGTGCGTTATAAGCACAAGATCGGCTTGGGGCATCAATTCATAATCGGCATACTGCGACACCGGATCCACATGAATCACTTTCCCGTTAAACTCCAGCATTAACGTACCGTGTCCGATAAAGGTAATGGCCAGCTCTCCTTCCGATGTTTTAAAAACGTCCTTCCCAAATTCGGCGGCTTTTAACGGTATGCTTGCCGAAGCAATAATTGTCATAATCAATATTATTTTTTTCATAACCCTAAGCTTTAGTACCTACTAATTTAGCTATAATTTGGCTACCTTGCCTACTCTTTAACTTTTAACAAAATATCTAATATTCAATGTTGGCAAGCGGCTTTAATGGGGCCATTAAGGGCTTGCACCAGCTTACAATTAAAATCCTGTAATATGCATAAACTAACCATGATTCTGCTTCTGATGCTGATTGTGTCAGGAGTTTCAGCCAAAGATTATGTGGTTTCTTCGCCATCGGGGAAACTGGCTGTAAAAGTGACCGTAAATGAACAGGTTTCATACGCTGTTCTTTTAAACGGAAAGGAAATTGTTGCTCCGTCGCCCATATCGATGGAAATTTCG
>JBKDZK010000741.1:0-6318 GCA_047971205.1 Draconibacterium sp. | reverse complement strand
CGATAAACTGGAAAAGGTAAAATCGCTGGTGCTTCGTCTGTTGGAGCAGATTAAAAACTACGGAATAAAGGTCGGTGAAATAAAAATAACGCCATCAAATAAATTACCGGAACTGGGCAAATGCAGTATTCCGTTTTATTACAACGTCGGAACGGCTTTTCTGAAAAGCTGGGACTTTTCCAAAACGAAAACATTCAGAGAGAAATTCAATCTGAGTTATCGCAGCGAGAACCTTTCTACCGCTCCGCAAATTCAGAATCCACTGGCTTTTAATACCGATTCTTCTGATTTTCTAAGAATTGAAGGACACCAGGGGAAAGATTACCGCGATGTGCTGGAAGAGTTGGATGACCTGAAAAAAGAATACGGACTTTCGTTCGACGTAAAGGCACTTTCAGTAAATATTAATACAGAAACGCTCGACATCGACGATTATGAATGCGAGTTTGAGGACCTGAAAGTGATGTTAAAAGCCTGGACTTCGGAGCAGGACTGTATTTTGGCGCAGGTATCCAGTTTCTTTTCGGGCTTTAGCACCCGGGTTCCGGGAGCCAACATAAAAGAAGCAGAGCTCGATCTCAAATCAAATATGAAAGTCGGCTCCATTTCTACCAACTACCGAAGTGTTGATTACAGTACAACTTTTCTGAAAGAGGCTACGGTGAGCAAAACAAAACTGCTTTATCAGGCAGTTACCGGAAGTTCGGTGATTTCGGATAACATGAGCAGTGTGGAAGATACACTTGGCGTTGAACTAAAAGCGGCTATCGACGAAAACAAAGGTGGTTCGGCCAACGATATTATTGCCAGTGCACGAACAAAGCTTCAGGAGAAAATAAATACCGAAGAGTGGAATGCCGTGCCCGATATTAAAGATTTTGTAGCCAACAAATCGGTGGAACTGATGGCGCATACCTACATCATCACACAACGAATGCCGCTCGCGGTTAATTTGGTCGATACTGTTAAAGTGCGCGACTACAAACTTTCGCTTACGCAGTTATGTGCGCTGGTGCAGAAATTAAAAGCCGGCTATCAGTCCACTTCTTTGTCGGTGGGGCTACGTGCTTTTATTGGCTTGTTGATCAACCTGCTTTCTACGGTTTGCTGTTCTGGCAAAAAAATGGAAGTGCTTTTGGATGAGATCAATAACCGAAAGGAACAGATTTTACTTCGCCTGCAGCTTTCAAAATTTATTGAGCAGCATCCTGGACTGGAACACAAAGCAGGTGTGGAACCCGGCGGCACCTTTGTTTTGGTGTATAAAAATGCGGAAATAAGCACTGATACGGGTTCTGTAATCGATCGTGTCTCTGATGCAAACATCTTTTCAAAAGTGGATTTGTCTTCTTCAAAATCCTTGCTCTCCAATCAGTTAATGAATGCAGAAAAGTTGACTTTTGCTGAGAGATCGACGGTGCTGAAAAGTGCCACGGAAATATTGAATTATGAAAGCTACATCGACAGGATAAAGGACATTCAATCCTTAAACCGTTTGATTGTGCCTTCATCGGTTCCTGACAATACCGTGGTGGCAGACTTTGCATTGCCTTACATGTGTTGCTCCGATTGCGCTCCGGTGAATTTCATCATTGCCAAACAACCGGCAACACTTCGCCTGGAGCGGGATAAATATTGCCTGCTGACCGATACCGAGCCGATTTTGTACGAAGTCAGCCCGTCAGATGGTGTAGTGGCGCCCAATCCGGCAGTGGATGGAGTGAGCGTTGAAAACGGCAAAATTGTGATCCTTGCCGATGCATTCCCGGCAACGCAAATAGGTGTAGCCATTAAATTTACGGTTGATAATCAGGTAACCGATGCTAGTCTTACGGTTTATGCCGGAATTAAAGCCGATTTTTCGGTGCCTCAGGAACCCACCAACCAGGCAACCCACCGTTTTGTGGCAACAGGTGAGAACCTCGAAAGTGCATCGTATTTGTGGGAATTTGGAGACGGAGCTACCTCCAGTGAAGCAACACCTTCGCATACCTACAAATTGCCGGTAAACGACGAAAACAAAGTTACCGTTAGCCTGACTGTTACGGCTTTAAACGGAATTTGCAAATATACGGTTGAACACGATATCGCCTTTGTGGAAATTAAGCCGACGGTTCAGTTGGATGCTACCGAGTATTGTGCCAACGATAAAAACGAATACGCATTTGCGGTAAGTCCCGAAAATGCCCAGGTTGTAATTTCCGGGCCGGGAATGATCCCAAATAATGCAGGAGGATTTAGTTTTATTCCAGCTGCGGCTACCGTTGGAACCTTTGGGTTCCTGGTAAACGGCGAAGACGCCGGTTTTAATGTTACATTATTTGCTCCTCCTGTGGCCGGTATTTCTCCAAAGCAGGTCGGCAATCAGTTGGTAATTTCCAATACTTCGAAGAACGCGAACAAGTTCGACTGGTCGATCAATGGTACACCGCAAACCACCACGAATCTTAATCCGATTGTGATCAATCTTACTCCAAACAGTCCGACAGAATGGCGAATAACACAGGTAGCTGGGGGGGCAGCAGTTTGCCCGGTGAGCCGGACTTCTGTTGGAATAACCACCAAATATGTGGAGGAACCGCCGGTAAGCAACTGTGTGGATGAAGCAAAAACAGCGATCCTCAGGGACTTGAAAATTCTGTTGGCGACCAAGCCCGACGAAGCCAGAGTGATTGGAAACATTCTCGTTCAAACACAAAGTATTTATGGAGGTACACGAGAGTTCAACAAAGGAGTAATTGACCGGATCGATGATTTCCTGAGCGGAAAAGCCAACAGCGAGGTTCAGGTTATGTTTGAAAAACTTTGGTTTGAAACATTCAACATGATTATTAAAACGAGCACGCAGCCCGAAATTCAGAAACTACTGATAACCTTGTTCGAACTCCAGATCCGGCTGTTCTACAATGTAATGGGTTGTCAGAGCAACGAAACGCTCAAAGCGTTTGGCGATATTTTGAACAGCTTGCTCAACCAGCAGGTGCAATACTACCAAGAACTGAAGGAACGTAAGATTTTACTCAGTAGGACAATGAAAGCTTTTATAAAAAACTATGCAGAAAAAGTGGCAGACCGGCTTTTCCTGGCCGAGCAGACAAAATTTATAGTCGATAATGTATTAATCTGATTTGGCAACATTTGGCAACCATATTATAAACAGGGTTTTGGTGGACGTAAATCTTCGGAACGAAGAGACAGCCCATCAGATCAAAGATAACATCAGTGGGTTCTTGCAAAACGAGGTATTTCCTGAATTGGAAAGCCTGTTGGATGAACTGAATGCCGGTAACCAGATTATTCGATACGACCAACTTGTTTTTGATTTGAAAATCGAAAATTGGGAGCAGCGCCATCAGATTAAAAAAGAGCTGGTGCAAAACCTTCGGCAAAATATTGTCGAGTCGTTGGGTGTAAAGGTCCCTGCAAACGGGGAACGGTGGCGACTGGATGGAACCGGAAAAATTGCTCACACCGGTTTGCAGGGTGAATTTGTTAGTCCTGAACAGAAAAATCGCAAAACGCTTTTGTTTTTTCTGGAGCATGGCTATTTGCCCTGGTACGGGAAGCGAACAAATTTGGAGGAGCTCGTGGAGGAAAAGACATGGGAGAAACTGGTAAGTGACAATTCTTTTTCTGTTCAGCTGATTTCACTTTTTGCCAATAAAGAGAATGCAGTAAAACGCTTTGTCTTTCAATTTTCTCACTCGCAGATTCTCTCTTTTATAGATACCGTTAATCCTGTTTTTACTGATCGCTCCGGGTTTGAGAAGTTTCTGAAAACACTTTCAGCGACAGCTCAGGAATTACTCATCGAATATTTACTGTGGGTTTCTGTGTCCTCCGGAAAAGAAATTTCCGGAAGCAGATTTTTGCAGCTGTTACGTACTTTTTTGAAAGAGGGAATAATTTCCGTTTCAGAAAATTCAGACGATATAAATAAAGAATTTCATAAAAAAATAGGGAAATACTTGAAGGACAATGTTGTTCGTCGGCATTTTCAAATTGGGAAGGAAGAACTTAAGGAAACTGTGATGTTTGAAGGGCATCACCCGGTCAAACACACAAAAAGGGGGTCTACTCAAGGCAAGGGGTCAATCGTTGAAAATGACCCAACCGTTATTTCAAAAGGATCAGTACATACTGAAAACGAAAAGGAACCGCTGTTTTTCGAAAATGACGCTGGTGAAATCACCGTTCGAAATGCAGGCCAGGTTCTTTTTCATCCTTTTTTGCTTTACTTTTTTGAACACTTTGAATGGCTAAACGAAGAAAACAAAATCAAAGAAGAATACCGGATGCTGGCTTTGCAGGCGGTGCATTTTTGTGCCACCGGCGCAGAAACTTTTTGGGAGGAAGAGATGATACTGGAGAAGTTTCTTTGCGGAGTTTCACTGAAAACACCCGTTCCCGCATACAGTTTGCTAACGCCGGAAATGAAAAACGAAGCCAACGAAATGTTGCAACAGGTAGTTGGCAACTGGAAAGCGCTAAAAAATACTTCGGTGGAAGGAATGCGCGAGATGTTTTTCCAGCGGGATGGAAAACTGGTTCGGACGGATCAGCATTTCAAGCTGATTGTGGAACGCAAAGCGCAGGATATTTTGCTGGACAAACTGCCGTGGGGCGTGTCCATCGTGAAATTACCGTGGAGAGAGCAATTGTTATTTGTTGAGTGGTAAGTTATGAGAAGAGGAAACAGAATTTACAGATCGAATTACAGTGGCCGAAGAAATCATTCTCCGCTGTTTTCACAATCCGGGGAGTCATCTTTTTTTCCGGCGCAGGCCAAACTTACAGTGGGCCAGCCAGGAGATCGTTTTGAGCAGGAGGCTGATCGTGTGGCTGATACCGTCGTTAGTCAAAATACGCAGGATAGCTCGTTAAACGGATTGAATAGCAATGGATTCAGGAATGCCGGAGAAAGTATTTCAGAAGGAATAACACCGCTTGTTCAACAGGAAATGGAGGAGATTGGCATTGCACAACGCCAGCCAAAGGAAGAAGAGGAAGAAATCGCACAACCAAAACTGCAGGAAGAGGAGGAGCCGGTTCAGGCCAAAGAAGAAGGTGAAGAATTGCAGATGCAGGAGGAAGAGGAGGCGATACTGGGTCAGGCTGAGGAAGAAGAGGAGGAGTTGCAAATGCAGCCGGAGGAAGAGGAAGAAGAAATAATGCCAAAAGCAGAGGGCAGTGCTCAACCTGCATCAAGTGTGGAAAGCACTTTGGCTTCAAGTCCGGAAAGCGGATCAAAAATGGACAACAACATTCGCTCTGAAATGGAAAGCAGCTTTGGTGCCGATTTTAGCCAGGTTCGAATTCACACGGGGCACGATGCCGTAAACATGAACCGCCAAATGGGAGCACAGGCTTTTGCACATGGCAACGATATTTATTTTAACGAAGGAAGATACGATCCTAACTCGGAAAAAGGTAAACACCTGCTGGCACACGAACTTACGCATACCATTCAGCAAAAAGGATTTGTTAAGGCCGATGTGCAAACTACGATGGACGATAACCGGGACCTTGTTGCGGATCGGTTTAGTGGTAATTTGCGGTTGGAAGCCTGTTTGGATGGAGAACGAACGCTTGGCTATGGAAGTACAGGTAAGCCTGTTTCATTGATACAACAGGCTTTGGTGGATGCCGGATTCCCTTTGCCGGTGTATGGCGTTGACGGAATCTTTAAAAATGAAACCAAAGCTGCAGTGGAAAGCTTTCAGCGTTCATCGTCTTTGCCGGTAACAGGAATAATTGATGCCCGGACTATGGCCTCGCTCGACGGATTATTTTCGTGGGGAGCGCCAACTTTGCCCACCGGAACTCCGGCCACAGAAGCTCCTTCCATCACTTCTTCAACCATTAGTCTTGCTCCCGACGGAACTGCCGATGAGCGTACTTTGGTGGGAGTGGGAGAATTTGTCCGTTTTACCGGAAACACGGAAGGAACCTGGACTACCACTGCCGGAAGAATTATCGGATTAAACTCGGGACAAAACATGGTGTGGGAAGCTCCGCCAACTCCAATGGTCAGTATCATTACGCTTACCAATCAGGCGGGCTCAACTTCCATGGTCATGTCAACCATTGCACCCGCCTCCATTACGTTGAACAGATCTGCTGTCCTTCCGATTCCGGCCGGAACATTGGGCGCGGCCATGGAAGCTGCTATTACGGTTCATCCGTTGAACGTTAACTTTGGGCGTACGCAGTGGTTTGAAGAACCCGGTCCGGCAACAAATGTAAGTGGCTATTTTAACCAGTTTTCAGCGGCAGATCTTCACCACGATCCAAACCCTGATTATCTGCCATTTGATG
>JBKDZK010000740.1:0-8106 GCA_047971205.1 Draconibacterium sp. | reverse complement strand
CCGCAATGAGTAATTTCTGGAACGAATTAAATGGCCCTGTGTTTTCGCTGGCTCCCATGGAGGATGTCACCGATACTGTTTTTCGCGAAATCGTAATGGGAATGGCTGCTCCCGGAAAACTTCAAGTGGTTTTCACCGAGTTTACCTCTGTAGAAGGGATGAACCACCCGGTAGGTCGCGAGCGGGTTTCTGAACGCCTGATTGTGAATGCTTCAGAACGTGAACTGCTAAAAAAGCTCAACATCAAACTGGTGGCTCAAATCTGGGGGCGCGATCCGGAAATCTACCACAACATTGCCCGGTACATTACCGAAAATTACGACTTCGATGGCATCGATATTAACATGGGATGCCCCGTAAAAAAGGTGTTCAAAATTGGGGCATGCAGCGCATTGATTGGCGACCCGCAACGTGCCAGGGAAATTGTGCTGGCTACCAAAGAAGGTACATCGTTGCCCGTTAGCGTAAAAACCCGGACAGGGATAAAAGAACACATCACTGAAAACTGGATCGGCAATTTACTGGAAGTTGATCCGGCTGCCATTATCCTGCACGGAAGAACCCAGCGCATGCAATCGGAAGGCGAAGCCAGCTGGGATGAAATAGCCAAAGCAGTTCAGCTTAAAAACAGCCTGAAACCGCATATTCCTTTTCATGGAAACGGCGATGTTTTTTCCTACGAACAGGGCTTGGATCACATCCGCGAAACCGGTGTGGACGGCGTAATGGTTGGGCGCGGCATTTTTCAGAATCCGTGGTTCTTCAATCCTGAAAAAACAGAAATTCCGAAGGAAGAGCGCATTCAAAAATTACTGGAACACACGCGTTTGTTTGAATCTACCTGGAGCCCCGACAAAAACTTCAACATACTAAAACGCTTCTACAAAATTTACCTAAATAGTTTCGCGGGAGCCGCCAGAATGCGCGCTGATTTGATGGAAGTTAAAAGCTACGACGAGGTGTATAGTTACTTTCAATAAAAAAGCCCACTCCCAAACGGAGCAGGCTTCCAACTATGAAAAGTCTGTTTTTCTTTTTTTCTAGATGATCGATTTCATTGCACCCATTGCTTCCCGCAATTCAGCACCAATAATTTCCACATCGTGGTAACGGACTTCTTCGTTAATGTCGATCAATTCCTTGTTATCCACGTGTGCATCGATTCCCGTGTTGAAGTTTTTACCAATCAGATTGGTATCTATTTTCTTCATGAAATCGGTCAGCAAAGGTTTGCAGGCATGATCGAACAGGTAACAACCGTATTCCGCAGTATCAGAAATGGTACGGTTCATTTCGTACAGTTTCTTACGGGCAATGGTATTGGCGATCAGCGGAGTTTCGTGCAACGATTCGTAATAAGCCGATTCTTCCTTGATGCCTGATTCTGTCATCACTTCAAAAGCCAGTTCCACACCTGCTTTCACAAAGGCCACCATCAGTGTTCCGTTATCGAAATATTCCTGTTCACTGATTTCCACATCACCAGCCGGCGTTTTTTCAAAAGCAGTTTCGCCTGTGGCAGCACGCCAGGTCAACAATTTTGTGTCGTCGTTGGCCCAGTCTTCCATCATGGTTGATGAGAATGCGCCACTCATAATATCATCCATGTGTTTTTCGAACAACGGACGCATGATGTCTTTCAGTTCCTGTGCCAGTTTAAACGCTTCCACTTTTGCCGGGTTCGACAAACGATCCATCATGTGTGTAATACCTCCCAGTTTCAGGGCTTCGGTAATGGTTTCCCATCCGTACTGAACCAATTTGGAAGCATAACCGGGATCGATGCCTTTTTCCACCATTTTGTCGAAACTCAGGATAGAACCGGTTTGCAGCAATCCGCAAAGAATGGTTTGCTCGCCCATCAGGTCCGATTTCACCTCGGCAATAAACGATGACAAAAGAACGCCTGCTTTGTGGCCACCTGTTCCGGCAGCGTATGCTTTGGCAATTTCCAGTCCGTCGCCATTCGGATCGTTTTCACGGTGAACCGCAATCAAAGTAGGAACACCAAATCCGCGAACGTATTCGGCACGAACTTCTGACCCCGGAGATTTTGGAGCCACCATAATTACCGTAATATCATCGCGCACCTGCATGCCTTCTTCTACAATGTTAAAACCGTGCGAATAAGCCAGGCAGGCACCGTTCTTCATCAAGGGAACTACTTTGTTCACCACCGGAGTGTGTTGTTTATCCGGAGTAAGGTTCAAAACCAGGTCGGCTTTCGGAATCAGTTCCTCGAAAGTGCCCACTTCAAAACCGTTTTCAGTTGCGTTTACATACGATGCACGTTTCTGCTCAATCGCTTCCTGACGCAATGCGTAAGCAACGTTTAACCCGCTGTCGCGCAGGTTTAAGCCCTGGTTCAATCCCTGGGCGCCACAACCCAAAACAACTATTTGCTTTCCTTTTAATTTTTCTACTCCGTTTGCAAATTCACTTTCTTCCATGAAATCGCATTTTCCCAGCTGGTCTAACTGAAGACGCAAGGGAAGTGAATTGAAATAATTTGCCATCTGTTTTATTTTTTAATGATTATTCGTCTGTTACGGCTGCCGGAAAACGCAGTTAGCAGGCTTCGCGGCTTTACTTTACAAAGCAATAAAATAATAGCCAGACTGAAATGTAAATTTACGGGATTTTTAGGTAATTTTCATGGGAGCCATCAGATTAAGCCCTTACTATCCTGGAAAAATAAGCTTAATTTTCAGTGATTTACAATTTCTAAGAAATTGCAGTTTTAAAGGCAACGTTACACTCCCTTCAATTTAAATGAATCGAGAAAATAATTGACTGAAGTATTAAAACTATGTTTTGCCGGATAAATTACCTGTAACATGTACATGGTATTTTTTACCAAATAACTTCTCAGTTTAGCGACAGCCATCCCATTCTTTATTTCGACATTTATTTCACGCCCCGGATAGCCATTGTAATCAATCACATAAGTAGAAAGCAACCTCCCCTCCATACCCGAAACAGTACCGTCTATTGAGTTCTCGAAGAATGCTTCCAGTTGTTCTCCGCTCATTTCATCAGAATCAATCATATCCGGGTAAGTTGTGAAACTAGCGCCATAAAGCAAATTGGCATCCGCTCCCAATTCAGGCTCATACATGTACATAACAACCCTTAATTCACCATTTTCGACTTCCACATCCTGAGAGAGTTCCATTGGTGTTTTGGGAAACAACATCTCAAAATTAGCTTTATCGCAGGTAAACGAATTCCAGTTAGTAGTATCAGAAGCGGCAAATTCTACCGATTCAATTTTCCGCATCTGTATGAACTCTTTTAATTCGGTTGCTGCATATTTCCCAATCTGAGTGAATACAGCTGCTACAACAGCACCCACAATAATCCCAATTAGCTGGCTTTTTGTAAGTTTTCGCTTACGCCGTTTTTGGGGTACTGAAGATGATGTGTCACTTTTCTTCGGTGGCTTTACAGCTGTTGTATTTTGCACCGGTACATCCGATTGACGGATACACTCCAGCTGTTTAAAATCCTCAAAATTCTTGCTTGGATTTCTACCCACCCAATCAATATAGTTATTGGGCAGATGTATTTTACATTTTCCGCAATACACCATATATTCTGAAATAACAGAATTATAATGGCCACATTTCTCACACTTTAGATAGTACATTCTGAGAGTTGATTTTTGATGAAAGTAGTAATATTTTCGATAATAAAGAAAATTCCTGAAGTTGACTATCCCCATGGCATAGCCAAGGGGAATTATTAGATTAAAACGGGCCGGAAATTTTATTTTCAGATTTCTCCTATGTGTTTAATTCCTCCCTTATCAAAACTATTTTAATGATCTTGCCCGGTATTGCAATGGCGACAAACCCGTTTCGCGTTTAAAAAATTTGGCAAAATAACTTTGATCGGCAAAATTCAGTTGGGCCGCAATATCTGAAACACTTAAACTGGTATGAACCAGCAGCCGTTTTATTTCCAGTATCTGCTTGGCTTTAATAATTTCCGACGATGTTTTGCCGGTAAGGCGGGTAACAGTTTGCGTCAGATGATTGGGGGTAAGCGCCATCAGATCGGCATACTGGGCCACGCTTAAATTATTGCCGTAGTTCTCTTCCACCAGTTGGTAGAATTTTTTTACGATCACATGTCCTTTCCCCGAAAGAACACTTTTATCGGTATCGTACAAAGCCGCACAGAAGTGCAAAATGAGATCGAGCAGCGCGTGCAACAATTCAACCGAATACCCCTCGCTTTTCTCCAGTTCTGCAATTCCCTTTTTAAAAAGGCTCTCCAGAAACACCACATCGCTATCGCTTTGAAGCAACAAAGGCGGGTTATCCTGCCGGATGGTAAAGAAAAACGGAAATTCGATGAGCCGGTTGGGGTTGTTGTAATCGATCAGGTAAAACTCGGGGGTAAAAATAAAAATGAAGCCTTCGATATCGTGCGAGAACTCAATTTTATGCGCCTGCCCCGGTGACATAAAAAACACGCAGGGCGGTTTTATTTCGTATTTGTTGCCGTCGATTACATGCGAACCGGTTCCCCGCGCGAGGTAAAGTACCTCAAAAAAATCATGCCGGTGTGGATATTTTACCGAGAAATGCCGGTTGGCGTCGAACACTTCCACCTGGAACTGCTGGCTTTCGCGCTCCTGCTTGCTAAAACTGCGAAGGCTGTAAACCGGTATTCTATCTGTTGAACTCATGCCTTGCTAGTCAGACAAAGGAAGCGCATACCCAATGGTCAGCCGGAATGCACGGTGTTTCATGCTTTGATTTTGATAGAGCACGAAAACATCCGGAAATCCATAATCATACGAAGCAGAAATATCAAAACCGCTGTAACTACGGTAGCCTGCTTTGGCACTTACCCCGTAATCCAGAGGTTTCATATAATCTTCGTTTTCCGTGCTTCCCCAGGTAATTTTGAATTGTCCTCCTTCCAACTCACCTACACTGGCTACTTCTCCCCGGCCGCTAACGCCGTAACTAACATAAGGACCGGCTCCCACATATACTTTTGAACGCGAACGCAACTTGTAGCGGTAAAACAAATACGCAGGCAGGTTTACATAAATCAGGTTTAATTTGTTTTCAATGTTGTAATTACTGATTTTCTGAGTCGTCATTTTATACTCGCCCAAAAGCCCGATCGAAAAAACCAATTCTTCCTTCCGCGACTTCTTCAGCACTCCTTCCAGAAAAGCACCTCCATGTGCACCCGGCCCTACAAAACTTTCATTTAAAAAGCTGTTTCCGGAAGCCTGCTCAAAAGGAATCATGGAATAAGTACCACCGGCGCTTAACACAAGGTTCTGACTTCCGGCGACATAGGCAATCACACAAAAAGCGATGGTGAATAAGAATTTTGCCTGGTTCTGCATGTGGATCTGTTTTAGTTGTGGCGGCAAGATAGTGATTATTTGCGAAACACAATTTACATAATCCGCCCAGACGCCGATGCACAGGGAGTTTGTTCCCTACCTTTTCTTATTTTTACAGCATGAAGAAACTACTTGTAATTCTGATCCTGTTCGCTACTTTGTTATCAGGCTTTCCATCGTTGTGCTTTGCTTTTTTCCCTGAAAATACGGGACACCCGAAATCAGCATTTGAAAGCATACGTTTTGGCGAATTTCACAACGACAGCCTGCACCGGATTGACTTCCGATATGCCGACCGGAAAAGAGGAATAAAACCCTTCATCATTCCGGCCGTGCTGATTGCAGGTGGCACTGTATTTAATTACTCCAATCAGAAATACGATGCACAGGAATGGGTGTGGAAAAACCACAATTACCAGGGCTCAGCTGACGACTATCTTCGTTTTGGGCCTGTTGCAGGCCTTTATGCGCTAAACGCCCTGGGCGTGAAAGCCCAAAACAACATTGGCAACCAATCGGCCATTTTGTTTAAAAGCATTTTATTGAATACCATCATTACCAAGTCGCTCAAAAATATTTTCGATGAAAAGCGTCCCACCGGCGATCCCGGCTCTTTTCCGTCGGGGCATACTTCCCTGGTGTTTGCTGCGGCACAGGTTATCCATCACGAATATGGAGAAAACAGCATCTGGTACAGCATTGGCGCCTATTCGTGTGCTACCGCTGTAGGAGCTTTGCGTTTTGCCAAGGGAGGCCACTGGTTTCCGGATGTGATCGCTGGTGCTGGAATTGGAATGATCAGTACCGAACTAATTTATTTAACCCATCAGTACAAATGGGACTGGCAGCACATGAAACGACTCGATATTTTTCCTTTTTCCATCGGCCGGCAAAAAGGGCTTACGCTTGTTTATACATTTTAAAACAAGCTGCGAGCTATTAGCTTCAAGCCTCAAGCAGTTGAATATTGAATGTCGATTAATGATTTAAGATGGAAGTTGAGGGACTCTCAATCCTTCCATCCAGCAATCCTTCTATGCCTTCTTGATCTGCTCCTTAGCCTCAGCCTTAACCTTAGCCTCTCTTCTACTTCAGAAAATCTTCCCGTATCGGGTTAAAACTGTCGATTAAGCGGGCGGTTTTACTGAGCAGTTTAACGGCATGCTTTTTATACGGCGGAACCGCAAACATATCACCGGTTTTAAGAAGTTTATCGGGCTCTCCTTCGCAATAAAAAACAAGCTCTCCTTCTGCTACATACGAGGTTTGTTCGTGTGGGTGATTGTGCAGGGGATCGGCCTCCGGCCATGGCCCTTCGGAGAAATCAACCACCACCGTCATCAGGTTTTCAGTGTGGATTAATTTTCGCTTTACCCTGTCATTTATAATCTCATAAGGTGTTTCGTCAAACAGTAAAACCGACATACAATTCTTTTTTCAATTATGTTTCAAACTACTTTATTTCATTCTCGTTCATCCTTCGGTGATGATTCTTCGGATACGGTCGTCCAGTTCCTTCTGATCGGCTGTAAACGAAGCCAAACCGGCCAGGTTTAGCAAGGTATCGATCGCCAGTTCACCGCTTTCGATACGCGAAGCCCAGCGTTCGTGCCTGGGTATTTTTCCGTCGGATGCAATAAAACCCAAATCCTTTTCGCTTAAGTACGGGAACATATCGCTACAGCCTGCACGATGCACCCGGTCGATCAGTTCATTGCCGTCTTTGGGGCAATCCCGATCCAGGTCGCGGGCCAAAGTTAGTTCTCCTTCGCTGATGTCCCAAAGCTTTTCCGGCGAATATTTTGCTGCGTATTCAGTCAAATCAACCGGGTATACCTCATTCACCTTTGAAGTAAATTTTCCGTCGAGATGAATTTTTCCGTCAGCGGCTACTTTGGTGGGCATGGTAAACACATCGGTTCCGGCCAGCGCATCGAGCTGAGAATAGCCGCGCAAACTGGCAGCAATCAACTGGGTTGGCACCGGGTTACTTCCACTTATTTCTTTTACGATCTTTTGGGTCGAAAGCACGGTCCGCTCGCCTGCCCCGTCACCACTTCCCAGTCCGTTGTCTTTCATGTAGGCGCCAATGCGCCCCAAAAACACGTTGCAGTAGTTGGGTTTGGTAATGGTCGCCACCATCAGGTTTTGCCGCGCCGAAAATTCAAGTGTAAAATTGATCTTCACCCCTAACTCGCGCAAGCGACGCGCCCCCAGCAGACCAACCGCCGTATACGGCACTTTCACGATAAACTGTTCGGGATTAATATTGTAATAGCGCAAACCGTAGTCAACAATGGCATCAAAATGATGCGCCGTGTTGGTATGAAGCTCCACGCTTACAAAGCCTCCGAATTTCTTAGCCAGCCGCATTCCGTGCCGCGCATTCAGAATAAAAGCGATTTCAACAATCTGCTCCTCCACCGGAAGCTCGCTTACAATTTCGCGTGCCTGTGCAATAAAATCATCGTAAATGCCTTTCTGAATTTCCTTGTTTACCAGCGTATTGTTGGTGGTAAGCGCTGTCATTTCGGCCGACCAGTTTTTTTCGGCTTCGTCCATGTCGCCGGTATCGAGCCACAGCTGGGTTCCTGTATCACGCAGCGACTGCCAGAACGGATCGGCTTTTGCCGTGATGTGCTCTTCGTGAATATCAGCCAAAACAAACTCTTTGATTTGCTCTTTTAATGTTTCGTTCATGGTGAAGTGATTTGAATTTGCTTTTGAATTTA